>DAOSMQ010000045.1:0-10327 GCA_035372725.1 Promineifilum sp. (SeqCode) | reverse complement strand
GGCCCAGTCGATGAAGCCGCGCGCCCCGGCCACCAGCAGCAGCACCAGCAGCAGCGTCACCAGGGCGTTGGTGATGGAGCTATAGAGGTTGCGGGCCAGCCAGAAGGTCGCCGGCGTGTGGCGGTGGAGAATGTTGCCCAGGGCCGTGGCTCCCAGCGACAGCGCCCAGGCCAGCAGGATGATGGCCGTCGTCACCGGCGCGTCGACCAGGAAGCGCCAGGCCACGCGCGCGGCGATATACGTCAGCGCCAGCAGCCATAACGCCAGCCAGGGTGTGTGGAGGATGTTCTCGTGGATGAATTCGCGCCAGTTAAACGGCGGGTCGGCCGCGCCGCGCAGGACGAGCTGGAGGTTGCGGTAGTGCGTCGTCATCTCAGCGCTCCACCAGGGCGATTCGCCGGTTGTACCAGTTCAGGAAGAATGAGATGATCAGACTGAAGGCCAGATAGGTGGCCATGACCAGCAAGAACACTTGCAGTGCCCGGCCCGACTGGTTCAGCGTTGTGTAAGCCACCGACCACAGATCGGGGAAGCCCACAGCGATGGCCAGGCTGGAGTTCTTGGTCAGGTTGAGGTATTGACTGGTCAGCGGCGGGATGATGACCCGCAGCGCCTGGGGCAAGACGACCAGCCGCAGCCGCTGCGCCTCGCTCAGGCCCAGCGCCCGCGCGGCCTCGCTCTGGCCACGCGGTACGGACTGGATGCCGGCGCGGACGATCTCGGCGATGAACGCGCCGGTGTAGAGGACCAGGCCGATGAGGATGGCGGCGAAGTTGGGCGACAACTTGATGCCGCCGACGAAGTTTAACCCCTCGATGCGCGGCAGAGAGAAGCGCAGGGGCGTCTCCGGCACGGGCACGATGGTGCTGGCGGGGATAGACGCGGCCATCAGCACGGCCCGTGGGGCCACCAGCGCCTCGCAGTCGCCATCGACATAGCCGCCGATGGCCTCGTTCGGGCCGGGGAAGCGCTCGAACGCAAAGGGCACGCCCGCCCGCCGCAGCTGTGCGGTCAGGTTGGCCTCGGCCGGTGCGTCCTTAACGCCACAGAAGATGAGTGTCCCCTGCTCAACCTCGTCCTCAGTCAGCGCGCCACTGGCCAGAGCGCCGGGCAACTCGTCGAGATCGACCAGGCCCAGCCGCACGGCCGTCGTCGTGGCCAGGTCGTCGAGCACGCTGATGCCGGCCGAATCGGATACGAGGAAGCCCTGGTTGTTGGCCCCGCCGGCGGCAGCCACGAACCAGCCCCCAACGGCCACCACGGCGAACGCCAGCGCGGCCCAGAGCGGCCGGTTGATGGCCTGCCCGGTGCGCACCTCGCGCCGGCCCAACAGGAACCAGGCCACGGCCGCCAGCCCCACCCCCGCGACCAGAAAGATCAGCCACGTGCCGAAAGAGGGCATGACAACCGGCCGGGGTAGATTAATGCCGCGCTGGCTCAGGTAGATGGGCAGACCGAACGGTTGCAGCGCCGCGCGAATGGGCGGGAAGAGCACGATGACGCCGAAGAAGAGGAAGAAGAGCTGCACCAGCAGGGGTGTATTGCGGATGAGATCGACGTACCAGCGGGCGACGGTGCTGATCAGCCAGTTGGACGATAGCCGGGCGATGCCGGTCACCGTGCCCAACACCGTCGCCAGGACGATGCCCAGCACGGCTACCTTGGCCGTGTTCAGCGCGCCAACGGCCAGCGCCCGCGCGTAGCTGTCGCTGGGGTCATAGGGGATGAGCGACTCGGAGATGGCGAACTGGGCGTCGAGCCGCAGGAAGTCGAAGGCGCAGCGGAAGCTGGTCGTGCCGTCGCGGCAGAGGAACTGGCTGCCGCCCAACCGCAGCATGTTCTGCGAGGCATTGCTGCCGATCCAGGCGGCCGCGGCGACGACGACGGCCAGAAAGACCGCCTGGGCCAGGACACCCAGGACGCGCGCGTCGCGCCAGAACGGCGTCTCTGCCGCGCGCCGTGTCGTTTTGGGCGCTAGGTCTGTCATGGATAACCCCCTTCCGTTGGCCGGCGAAACACAAAGGGGCCGGCCGGGCACCGGCCCCCTGTGCGTCTAGCTCCTAGCGGAACGGGGGCGAGTATTGCAACCCGCCGTTGGTGTAGAGGTTGTTCAGACCGCGCGGCAAGTTGAACGGCGTGTCTGGACCGAGATTGCGGTTGTAGATCTCGCCGTAGTTGCCCACCTGCTTAATGACCTGGTAGCAGAAGTCGGCGTTCAGGCTCATGGCCAGGCCCAGGTCACCGGTCTCGCCCAGCAGATTCTGGATGACCGGGTCTTCGCCGCCCAGGAAGGTATCGACGTTCTCGGAACTAATGCCCAACTCCTCGGCGTCGATGGTGCAGTAGACCGTCCACTTGACAATGTCGTACCAGTTGTCGTCGCCCTGACGAACGGCCGGGGCCAACGGCTCCTTCGACATGGTTTCGTCGAGGATGATGTGGGCCGTCGGGTCGGCCAGCAGGATCTGCTGAGAAACGAGGCCGGATTTGTCGGTGGTGAAGCCGTCGCACTGGCCCTGGTCATAAGCCTCGCGGGTGGCGTCGGCGTCCTCGAAGACAACCGGCGTGAAATCGATGCCGCGGGCGCGGAAGACATCGGCCAGGTTCTTCTCTGTGGTCGTGCCCGACTGGACGCAGATCGTGCCGCCGTCTAGCCCTTCAAGGTCGGTGATGCCGGAGTCGGTGCGCACCATCATGCCCTGGCCGTCATAAAACGTCACCGGGGCGAAGTTGAGGCCCACAGACGTATCGCGACTGATCGTCCAGGTGGTGTTGCGCACCAGAACATCGACCTCGCCCGACTGCAAGACGGGGAAGCGCTCGTTGGCGCTGGTGTGGCGCACTTCGAAGGCCGGTTCGCCCAGCACGGCCACGGCGATGGCCTTGCAGTAGTCGATATCAAAGCCCTCAAACTCATTCGTATCGGGGTTGATGTAGCCAAAGCCGGGCACGGCCTGATTGCCGGCGCAGCGCAGGACGCCGCGATTGCGAACGGCTTCCAGCGTGGGGCCGCCGCCGACAAAGACGGCCTGGGTGGGCAGGGCGGCCGGGTCGGCCGTCGCCGCGGGAGGCTCAGTGGCCGCCGGTTCTTCTGTCGCCGCCGCTGCTTCGGTCGCCGTCGGCTGCTCGGCGACGGCCTCTGCGGTGGCCGTCGGTTCTTCGGCGGCCGGTTCTTCGGTGGCCGCCGGCTCCTCGGCCGTAGTGGCCTCGGTGGCCGCCGGGGCCGTCGTCGCCTCGGCTACTGGGGTAATGGTGGACGTATCGTCGCCGCCGCCGCAGGCCACCAGGGCCAACGCTAGCAACAGCACAGCCAAGCCTACAAACACTCGCAATTTCATGACCTTCCTTCTCCTCTCGTCAACTCGATCTATTTCACGCCATGTTAAAGTGCCAATGCGCCGTTTCCCTTGCCCGGCGGTGCTCCTTCCTGCGACAAGCGGCGGCCGGTTTGTCGGTCGCGCCGCTTGGCAAGCTATTCTATTTGGCCGCCTGGGTGGGCGGCCCTGCGTCTCAAAGCATGATGGCGGCGATGATATTACGCGGGGCGGTGGGCAAACCGATCCGCGTGAGCAGCGGTGACCGGCCCGTTGTCAGCCGGTGGCGATGAGCCAACCAGTTTGTCGATTGCGGCGGGTACTATAGACGATGGCGCGCCGGTGCGCAAATCACTGGCCGCCCCGCTCCCGCCCACGGCCTACCACGGCAAGGCCAGGTCGACGCAAATGGCCAGTAGCAATACCAGCAGGTAGTAGTTAGACGACATGAACAACTTCCGCGCGTATTGCGGCGAAGGGTCGCGAATGAGCTGGACGTTGCGATAGAAGAGGTCGATGGTGATGGCCAGCACGGGCAGGAAGTAGAGCCAGCTCAGCCCGGGCAAGACCACCAGCAGCAGGCTGAGGATGCCCGTTGGCAGCGTGTGGGTCATGACCCACCAGGCCGCCCGGTGGGGCGTCGTCTGCGTGGGCAACATGGGCACGTCGGCGCGGCTGTATTCGTCGCGGTAGAGAATGGCCAGGCTCCAGAAGTGGAAGGGCGTCCACAGGAACAGGATGGCCGCCAGCGCCAGCGCGCCGACGGCGTTCCACGCTCCCGCGGCGGCGCTGCCACTGAGGACAGCGGCGCTGCCGGCCGCCCCGCCGATGACGATATTGAGCAGCGTGCGCGGCTTCAGCCAGATCGTGTAGATGCCAACGTAGATGAACGCACCGAGCAGCAGGAAGAAGGCCAGCGGCCGGTTAAACGGTAGCACCGCCAGCACGGGCACGAGCACCAGCGCCACCCCGGCGATGGGCACCCAGCGGGGATCGGTGATATCCCCATTGACCAGCGGCCGGTGGCGTGTGCGGCCCATCAGGCCATCGCGGTTGCGCTCCCAATACTGGTTCAGCGCCGACGCGCCGGCCGCGGCCATGCCGCCCGTCACCCAGACCAGCAGCAGCGCCCGCCACCCCGGCCAGCCGCCGGCGGCCAGAAACGACCCGCCAGTAGCCGCCATGAGCAGCAAAAAGACGATGCGCAGCTTGAACAGCACCATGACGGTGTGCAAGGTGCTGCGCCAGCCGGCCGTAGTCATCTGGCCCTCAAATGTCCGTTCCGTTGCCTTTAAAAACGACATAACCTCTCCAGCGTGAATGACACCCGCACCCAACCGCCCTTTTGGCGATCGCGTAATTGTAGCAACCACCGGCGCAGGAAACAAACGCACCGTGGCGCGCGCCAGGGCTTTTCTGGAGTCGCCTATCGGGGGCAAATCAGCCAATGACAATTGGAAAAACGGTGTGGCTGGCATCATTGGCAGAGTGTAAAACCGCCAGAAGAGGGGTATAATGATTGGTTGGCAATTGAAACCCATTGGCTGACGCTGAGCGAAGCCAATCGCGTAGGTAAGGAGCTGCATCATTGTCTGACATAGCCAAGCGAGTTGTTTTAACGGGCGCGACGGGCTTCGTCGGCTCGGCCGTGGCTGCGGAACTTCTCTCGCACGGCCATGAGCTTGTGGTCTTCTCGCGCGACCCGCAGGCCGCGGCGGCCAAAGTGCCCGGCGCGGCCGAGTATGTCGCCTGGCAGCCAGAGGCGAGCGGGCTGTGGGCGGCGGCCGTCGACGGGGCAGACGCCGTCGTCCACTGCGCCGCGGCGTCCATCTTTGATCGACGCTACACCCGACAGGTTGCCCACGACGCGCTGGCCAACCGCGTCATCAGCACGCGCGGGCTGGTCAATGCGATGGCGCAAGCAGCCCACAAGCCGCGCGTTTTCGTCAATAGCGCTTCGCAGGGCATCTACGGGTTTGAAGGCGTCAGCCAGGCCGAGGTCGATGAGCGCACGCCGCCGGCCACCGACTACTGGGGCCAGGACAGCAAGCCGTGGGAGGACGAGGCGTTGCGGGCGGAGTCGCTTGGCATCCGCACGGTCGTGATGCGCATTGGCTACGTGCTTGGCGCGGACGGCGGCGGCCTCCCCTACCAGGTGCGGCAGGCCCGCAAGGGCCAGAGTGGCATCAGCCGGCCCGCCGAAGCCAGCCTTTCGTGGATCCACATCCGGGATTTGGCGCGTCTGTTTCGCTTTGCGGTCGAGAACGCATCATTGCACGGGCCGGTCAACGGCACCGCGCCCCAACCAGCCAGCAACGGCGAGTACGCTGAACTGCTCGGCCAGCTAACGGGCCAGCCGGTCAAACTGATGCCCTATCCGCTGGTGCGGTTGTTCGTTGGCAAGGTAGCGGAGATCTACGCCCGCCAGAAGCGCGTCATCCCGCGCCAGGCCCTGGCGGCCGGCTTCACCTTCGACTATCCCACCCTGGCAGAAGCGCTGGCGGATCTAGCGCCGCGCGTCAGCGAGGCTTGACACCGCGCCCCCAACGGCTATAATCACTCTTCGCGGCTCTGTTGGCCGCTCGTTTTATGTCGTCTATCGCCCCGCGCGAATTTGCAGCTGCATACTTTAAGGAAGTGACATCATGGGTGCTGTTCCCAAGCGAAAAGTGTCGAAAGCGCGTCGTGACAAGCGGCGCACGCACGATGCGTTGAGCCTCTATCATCTCGTCCCCTGCCCCGATTGTGGCGAGATGCGCCGCGCGCATCACGTCTGCCCGAATTGCGGCAAGTACAACGGCCGGCAAATCCTGCCCGAACGCGAGGAGTAGGAATGAAGGATGAAGGCGGAAGGATGAGGGAGGAATGTTGCCAGCGCAGCGTTCATCCTTCATCCCTCCGCCTTCATCCTTCGTTATTGAATGTCTACCGCCTTTCTCTTCCCCGGCCAGGGTTCCCAATTTGTCGGCATGGGCCGCGCTCTCTATGAGCGCGAACCCGTCGCCCGCGCCCTCTACGACGAGGCCGACGCCCTGCTCGGCTTTGCCCTGTCGCGGCTGTGCTTTGAGGGGCCGGAAGAGGCCCTGACAGACACGGCCGTCCAGCAGCCGGCGCTCTTCACCACCAGCCTGGCCGCCTGGGCGGTGCTCTCGGCGCGCGGCGCGGCGGATGCGGCCTACGTCGCCGGCCACTCGCTGGGCGAGTTCTCCGCCCTGGCCGCGGCCGGGGCGCTGACCTTCGCCGGCGGCCTGGCCCTGGTGCGGCGGCGCGGCGAGCTGATGAAACTGGCCGGCGAACGCGCGCCGGGGGGCATGGCCGCCATTCTGGGACTGGACGCCGCGCCGGTGGCCGAGGTCTGTACCGCCGTCGCCGCGGCGACGGGCCGCTTCGTCGGCGTGGCCAACGACAACTGCCCCGGCCAGGTCGTCATCACCGGTGACGAGACGGCGCTGACCGAGGCGATGCGCCAACTGGCCGCCGCCGGGGCGCGTAAGGTCGTCCGCCTGCCCATCTCCATCGCTGCCCACTCCCCCCTCATGGCCGCCGTGGCCGCCGAATTCGCCGCCGCCGTAGACGCCGCGCCGCTGGCCCCGGCCCGCGTCCCCATCGTCGCCAACGTCACCGCCGCGCCGATCACCGCCCCCGACGCCATCCGCGCCGAACTGAAGGCGCAACTGACTGCCCCGGTGCAGTGGACCAACTCCGTGCGCGCCCTGTCGGCCGCGGGCGTCACTGCCTACGTCGAAGTCGGGCCAGGCGACGTGCTACTCAGCCTGGTCAAACGCATCGACCGCGACGCGACGCGCACCAAGTTCGAGGCGTAAAGAAGCTCACGCAAAGGCGCAAGGACGCAAAGACGCAAACGATTTAGGTGTTTGTTGCGTCCTTGCGCCTTTGCGCTAATCTCTCCATTCTGGGTATGAGTATGTTACTAGAAGGCAAAGTCGCCATTGTCACCGGGGCCTCGCGGGGCATTGGCCGGGCCATCGCCGAGACGCTGGCCGCCGAGGGCGCGACCGTGGTTGTCAACTACCAATCGAACGCCGCCGCGGCCGCGGCGGTCGTCGCCGGCATTCGCGCGCGCGGCGGCCAGGCGCTGGCCGTGGCCGCCGACGTGAGCGACCTGGCCGCGGCCGAGGGCCTCATCCGCGCCGCGCTGGAGGCCTACGACCACATCGACATCGTCGTCAACAATGCCGGCACCACCCGCGACACGCTGCTCCTGTCGATGAAAGAGGAGCAGTGGGATGTAGTCATCGACACGAACCTGAAGAGCGTCTTCAACGTCTGCAAGGCGGCGGCCCGGCCGATGCTGCGGCGCAAGAAGGGCGGGCGGATCATCAACATCTCGTCCGTCGCCGGCATCGTCGGCCAGCCGGGCCAGACCAACTACGCCGCGTCAAAGGCGGGCATCATCGGCTTTTCCAAGTCGCTGGCCAAGGAACTCGGCTCGCGCGGCATCACCGTCAACGTCGTCGCCCCCGGCTTCGTGCCCACTGACCTGACCGCCGGCCTGCCGGAAGACCTGGTGAAGCAGACATTGGCCTACATCCCCCTCGGCCGCTGGGGCGAGGCGCAGGAAGTGGCCCATGCCGTGGCCTTCCTGGCCTCCGACCGGGCGGCCTACATCACCGGCGAAGTGTTGCGCGTAGATGGAGGAATCGGGACATGACCGAACGACAGGAAAGCATCGGCCGCATCGAGGTGACGCCGGAAGTGCTGGTGACCATCGCCCGCTATGCCGTCCAGGAGATCGACGGGGTGCAACAGATGGTGCCGGTGCCGAACGACGTCGCCCGCCTCTTCCAACGTGGCCTGCGGCAGGACGGCGTTTTGTTAGATTTGAGCGAAAACAAGTTACGCTTCAATATCTATGTTATAATGGCTCCGCACGTGAACCTGCTGGAGACCAGCCGCGCGATTCAACATGCAGTCTCCGAGGCGATCGACACCATGGTGGGCATTCCGGTCGATGCCGTGAATGTGTTTGTTGAAGATGTCCATTACAACAAGGGAGAAGTTGTTTAAGCTCCCTGATGAGGGCCTGGTCGGCGGCTAGAACCAGGTTCCCGGAAGGTTAAGAGAATGAAGACCAGGCGTCGGGCGCGTCGCGTAACCTTAGAAACGCTGTACGAATACGACATCGCCAACCACGATCCGGACGAAGTGCTGGAGTTGCGGTTGGAAGCCAGTCCAATGGAACGCGCCGGGGTCGACTTCGCCGCCAAACTGGTTCACGGCGTTATCGAGTACCAGACGCAGATGGATCGGCTCATCGCCCGTTTCGCCCCGGAGTGGCCGCTGGATCAGATGGCCGTCATCGACCGCAACGTGCTGCGCATCGCTATGTACGAGTTTCTGGTGACGGACGAGACGCCAGTCAAGGTGGCCATTAACGAAGCGGTCGAGTTGGCTAAGGTTTACGGCAGCGATAGCGCCCCCCGCTTCATCAATGGCGTCTTGGGCACGCTGGCCGATCACCTGGACGAACTCAAGCGCGAGGTGCGGCGCGAGGCGTCGCTTGGCGTAACCGCTTAGGCGCACGCCTCCCGACGGATGCAAGCAGGCCGGCCGGCCTGTTTTCTTTGTAGCGATTCGGCCATTCCAGGCGCGGCCCGCTCTTGATCCTGACAGGTGGCCAGCACTTGTCCCCCCTTTGTGCTATAATCCCTCAATTAGCTTTCTCACCATGACCGCAGCAAATACACCGCCCCGGCCCACCCCACAGGCGAATATGCCCTCCGTCCGTAACGGCGGCTCGTTCGCGACGGTCGAACCGCCGCGCTCGGCGTCGGTCTACGATCAGACGACGCCCGGCTACGGCTATGCCCGCTCGACCTACCAGCCCACGGCCGAACAACTGGCCCGCGACGAGGCCCGCCGCGCCTACTGGCGGCGCAACGTCAAGACGCCCATCGTCATCAGTGCCGTGCTCGTCGCCGCGCTGCTCGTCGTCCTGGTGCTGCTGGCCTTTATCGCCCCGCGCCTGGGCCTGACGACGCCGGCGGCGCGGTCGCTTATCGCCGGGCTGGCCGGGCTGACCCTTATCCTACTAGCCATCCCCCTGATCGCCCTGGCGAGCATCCTGCCGCTGGCCTGGTTGGCCCTGGCCTACCGCCGCCGCGACCAGCGCAAGCTCAACCCGGAGACAGGGCCGATGGCCTACCGCAGCCGCGTGCAGACGCTGCTGTGGCAACTTGACCACTTGCTGGACACAGCCGAACGGGGCGTGACCCAGGGCGGCGCGCGCGTCACCCGGCCGCTTATCGGCCTGCACGCCCGCGCTGACTACTGGCGCGCCTTCGTCCGCGCTGTCCGGCGCAACTTCACACGGAGCAACTGAAATGGAAACAGTCGATAAGACGCTGAACCAGGAGCTGGCCTCGATGGACGATTCCCGTGATTGGGAACGCCGCGTTGTCGTTGCTGGCGGCATCCTCGGTGCATTTGTCGGCGTCGTCACCTCGCTGCTGCTGATCCGCACCTCACGCGACGCCCACGCCGGCCCGCCGGCCATTAACACCAGCGACGCCTTCAAGGTTGGCATCACCGCCATCGGTCTGGTGCGCTCCATTGCTGCTCTGGGAGACAGACAACGATAATTGCAAGGAGCAAATCGCATGACCAATGATCCCGGATCGACCCAACGCGGCCGATCCCGCGGGGCTTCCCAATCGGCTCGCCCGGTTGCGGCCCGGCCCCCCAAGCGTCCTTCGCCCCAATGGCGGCGGATGGACCTTCACCTTCACACCCCCGGCTCGAACGACTACCAGGAGCCGCACATTAGTTACCTCGACATCCTCCGTCAGGCGTCAGCCCGCGGCCTGGACATCATCGCCATCACTGACCACAACACCGTCGCCGGCTATGCGGCCATGCAGAAAGAGGTTGAGCAATTGCTGTGGCTGGAGAGCCGCGGCCGCATCGACCCGCTGGAGCAGCGCCAATTGGATGAGTACCGGCGCGTGCTGGACAAGCTGCTCGTCCTGCCCGGCTTCGAGTTCACCGCCACA
>DAOSMQ010000044.1:8054-10415 GCA_035372725.1 Promineifilum sp. (SeqCode) | reverse complement strand
CGGCGAAAGCCGCGGTCACGCGCGTTCCCAATGGGTCTTCGGCGACGAGATCGCCTTTCAGCTGCAAGATCGTGACCGGCACCTGGCCGGTTTCGCGCCAACTGGTAATCTCCATGTTAATCGCCTCCCATGGTATTGCCCGCGCCGCCTTGCGGCCGAGAAGTGGTCTATATAGTACTCAGCCGCGGGCCGCAGGTCAACGACCGGGACGCTAGGCGTCCATATTCCCCAGCAACAGCAGAAAGTCATCCGGCGAGTGCGTGCGATACCACTCGCGCATGTAGACGCCCTTGGGGATCATGACCATCTCAAGCGCCACATCGGCGATGACGGTGGCGTTGCGGGCCGCGCCGCGAATGACGCCGGTGGTGCCCAGGAGCGACCAGGCGCGGGCGGCGATGGTGTCGTAGCCGCCCAGTGGGACAATGCGCAGCCCCTCGCCCAGGGGGATATAGACGAACGCGGCCGGCGCGCCGGCATCAATGACGACTTCGCCCGGCCGCAACCGCACCAGGCGCACGTCGGCGAAGGCCCGGTCTACGTCGATGCCCTCGCAGCGCTGGCCGCTGAGCGTCAGACGATCCAGGAATTGTTGCCGGGTGGGCCGATCCCAGGCGATGGACGTGCCGGACAGGTAGAGCGCGCGCTCCCGCTCCGACACCTCGCGCAACGATGGGGCCAGGCGCACCCGTTCGCTCAGCGATGGCTCGTCGGCGATAAGGCGCTGGCGGACGCGGGCGACGAAACCGGCCGAGTCGTCCGTCTCCTCCAGCAGGATACGCATCGCGGTCGCCGGCTTCAGCCCTTCGGCCGGCTCGTCCGGCGCGCGTTGGAAGCTGATGATGGTGTCCTGGATGATGTCATCAACAACGGTGGCCGTGACGGCGACGGCATAGTCTGTCGCCGCGGGCGTGTCGAACGCGCCGCGGTGGAAGGCAATGCGCAAATCGCCATTGCCGTCCAGCTCGCTGCCGGCCAGAATGGCCTCGCCGGAGCTGAGGGAGTCGGATACTTCGAGCAGATAGAGTCGCCCGTCGTTGGCCTGCAGCGAGTAGACGGCCCGGCCGCTCACGCGACTGATGAACATCTCATAGCCGCCGGAGGTCTTCAGCACCAGACCGCGCTGGCGCAGCGAGTCGGCCGCGCGCAGGGCGCGGACGGTATCAATGGCGTCATCGGCCAGCGCGCGCACGTCCGGATGCGCCGACATCAGCCAGGCAAAGGCGTTGTCGCCCTGAGCGTTGTCGCCCTGAGCGTCGTCGCCCAACTGGGGCCGGTGGCGTTCCGGCCTGATGCGGGCGGCCAACTCCTCGCGCTCGGACTCGGCCAGGGTCGCGCTCCAGCGCTCAGCCTCGACCGCGTCGCCCCCCTGCCGCGCCGCGTAAAGTTTCTGCCGCGCCCGCTCAGCGCGTTGCTGCTGGTATAGGACGCGCAGGTCGGCGCCGGCGACGGCCAGCAGACGATGGCGCAGAGCGGGCCGGTCGTTGAGTAGGTCGATGGGAATCTTGCTCTTGCTGTGGCCGATGGTCATGGCCAGCAGCTCGCGCAGCACCGTCCGCGGCTCACTGGCCAGCGCGCCCGCCTGCGCCAGTTGCGTCAACCGCCAGGCCAGGTTGCCGCTGTTCTCGTGCCACAGGGTGGCCATCAGGTCGTCCATCTCGGCGCTCAGGATGGCCTGCGCGGCGTATTCGGGGTGCATGGCCCGGCCGAAGGCGGAGAAGTCGATCATGCCGATGTCATGCAGGTAGGCCAGCAGGACGCCATAGCCCACCATCGACGCGAAGCGCCACGCCGGCCGCCGGGGAATCAGCAGCCCGTGCGCTCGTTCGAGGATGGTGACGATCTGCCGGGCCACGTCGCGCACGTGGACGACGCCGTGGTCGGAGAAAAGGCCCACGTGTACTTCGCCAGTGCGCAGCGCGTCCAGGAAGCTGGGGTCGTGGATAAGCGTCTCCAGGCGGGCGCGCCTGTTGATTTCGGCGTAGTAGCGTTGCTCGATGGCTTCCCGCGTCTGGGGCGAGAGCCAGCGATCAAGGTCGGCGCTCATGTCTCAGCTGCCTCCTGGCTGTTGGGCGAAACCCAGGCGAAATTGGTGTCCAGCAGCGTGAAGCCAGTGGCCTCGTAGAGGCTACGCGCTCTGGATTCCAGTCCGGTCTCGACGAGGGCGTGATCAGCGCCGCAGTCGCCCAGGCAGCGCAGCCCGGCCAGCATCAGCGCCCGTCCCAGCCCGCGCCGCCGGTAGGCCGCGGCCACGCCCAATGGTTCAAAGACGCCCAGCCGGTTGGCCGCGTCGAGCCACAACAGGGCAAAACCGGCCAAATCGCCGCCGGGGGCCTCGATGACGAGATCGAGTTCCGGCCG
>DAOSMQ010000044.1:0-7954 GCA_035372725.1 Promineifilum sp. (SeqCode) | reverse complement strand
CAAAACCGGCCAAATCGCCGCCGGGGGCCTCGATGACGAGATCGAGTTCCGGCCGGTAGGTGGGCGACGCGCGCACGCGGGCATAGCGCTCAACGGTCATCCACTCCGACTCGAAGGCGGCGCGCTGGACGGCGACCCGCGCCTCGCTCTCCGCCGGGCCGCGCACCGGACGGATGGTGTAGATCCTCGGCCGCGCGCCACCAATCGAGGTTGCCGATGGTGGCATAGACGGGTGGGCCGGTGTGGGCCAGGACATCGACCACAAGGCGGCGCATGGCCCCGTAGTCGGACTCAGACTGAAAGGGGCGGGGATGGATGCGCATGGTGTCAAGTCAATCCTCTCTGGGCATGACTGCTCATAGAGTAGCATAAGCGCCGCCGCCGCGGTAGGGAATAGCCTACCCGGTCATTGCCAAGTCGATAGGCGCTCACGCAAAGGGGCAACAGGCGCAAAGAGGGAACGGCCAATGATCGAGCTTCTACTTGGCCTCCTTTGCCCTCTTTGCGCCTTGGCGTGAACTCCGCCGCCCGCTCAACGTCAAATCTGTCCTAGCGCACGACCCGCCGCACAGCGGCGACGATCTCCCGCGGCGTGTAGGCCAGGCCGCGCTTGGCCACCTCGGTCAGCACCCAGGCGATGGCCAGGTCGCGGGCGGCGTCGCTGCCGGCCGGCAGACGATTGTTGGCCCGCAGCGTGTCCAGGAAGATGTTGGCTTCCAGCACCAGCGAATCGAGGTCGTTGCGGCCGGCCATGTCGTCGGCGCGGGCATTGAGGCGGCGCAGCAGTTCGGCCTGCACCCAGACTTGCCCTTCCTCCCGGCCGACGGTCGCCCCCTGCTCGGCCAGCCGCACGACAAACCAGTCGGCCGCCAGCCGGGCATAGAACAGAGTGCGCTCGCTGTGGTCTAGCCGGGCGGTTGAGTCGCTCATCAGCAAACGTTCAACGCGATCGACCGCCTCGCGCGCCGCCGCGGTCATGACCGCCACCGGCCTCAGTTCGGCGCGGCGCTGGTGCAGCCGCGCCCGCAGCCAGGCCGTGCCCTCGTCGTCATCCAGACGGATGCCCAGCCGCGCCAGTTCGGCCCGCGTCCAGGCGACGGCCAGGGCCAGCTTGGTCGCGCTCTTCGACGCGCCATCGGGCACGACCAGCTCGCCGCGCTCGTCGAGCTGCTCAACGTAGTCGATGGCGGCGTCGGCCAGTTGTATCGTCGCCGCCGGCCGCCGCCGCGCGCGCGCCAGGCGGACGCGCTGCGCCAGCGCCCAGATGGCGACGAGCGCCAGCAGGCTCAGCGCCAGCAGGGCAACCGGTTGCAGGATGGCCATCGCCGTGGTCAGTATCGGTTCCGTAGTGACCTCCACATAGACGCCAGCAGCGCCCCTTAGCCGACCGGCGCGGGCGCGCGCCCGGCCAGCCGCTCGTAGATCGCCGCGTCGTCGCCCAGCAGCCGGCGCACCTCGCGCGCGGGATAGGGCCGCCGCGCGCGCGCGGCCGGGCGGCTCTCTTCGCTGAGTAGCAGGATGCCTACCAGCCAGTCGATAGCTGGCAGGGCGATAAGGCGGGCGTCGGGCCGGTCGCGCAGGAAGGCGGCGTCGCTGTCGTCGCTTTCCTCGAACGGCCGCGCCAGCCACAGAGCGCGGCGATAGCAGAGCGTGCCGCCGAACAACGCCGGCTCCGGGCCGGACAGCCAGGCCGTGCCGGCGGCGGGATCGTACTGGAGCAGGCTGTCCAGGCCACAGCCATCGGCCTCGCGCTGCACCAGCGCGCCCAACTGGTAGCTTAGCCGCCAGGGGGCGTACCACGTCGTGTCGTCCCAGTGGGCGATGATCGGCCCCTGCGCCGCCTCGCCGCCGAAGTTGCGCTTCTGCCCGAGCGTGCGCCGGCCGTCGAGGCGCACGTAGCGGATCGCCGCGCCCTCCGCGCGCAGGGTGGCCTCGTCCGGGATGAGATCGGCAACCGAGTCCTCGCCGTCGTCAATGATGATCAACTCACGATGGGGATAGGTCTGCCGCCGGAACAGGGCAATCGCCTGGGGCACGCGGTCGCGATGGTTGGCCGTGGGCATAATGCACGACACCAGCGGCGCGGGCAGTCCGACCGGGTTGGCCAGCAGCGTCCGCGCCTCGGTGACGAAACCACTGGCCATTGCCGGGGAGACGCCGTTGAGGGCCACCGCGATGGCCTGCGGGTCGGCCGCGGCCAGCGCTGGCAGCGCGCCCAGTCCCAGCTGGCGCAAGACCGCGGCGCGCCCAGGGCCGATGCCGTTGACGAGCGTCAGCGGCGCGGCGGCGGCGGCCAGTTCGGGCGCGCGCTCGGCCCACGCCGGCGCGGGCAAAGCCAGGAAGCCGCGCAGGTCGTCCTCTACAGGCAGGAGGCGCGGCACGACCAGGCTTTCCGGCGCTTCGCCCTGGGCGCGTATGAGCGGGCGGGTCGCGCGGGCGGGCTGCGTTGCCCGGCGCGGCCGGGCGCTACGAAGGCCGGCGGCTGCCGGCGCGGCGGCGTGGTCGTCGCCGTCCTCTTCGTCGCAGCATGGGCCGCAGGGCGTGGCGCAGTAGGCACACATGCAGCCTGACTTGCCGTCCGGGCGGCGGCCGGGCGGCGTCGGCGCGCACAGGCCGGCCGGCGGTGCGGGCGCGGGCCGCGCCGCCGGCGTGTCGTAGGCGTAATCGAAGCCCAGCACGGCGATGTCGCCGGGCGCTTCGGCCACAAAGCAGATCGGCACCGTGGCCATTTCCACCGGCGCATAGGATACGTGCCGCACCACCAGCGCCGCGCCGCCCGGCAGCACCAGATGCAGTTCCGCGCCGGCCGCGTTGGTCGGGGCGACGCCCTGGAGCTGGTGCACGGTCTGGTCGGGCTGGAGCGCCAGCGCGGCGACCTCGCCCGTGGGCGCGCCGGCGGCGTCGAGCCAGCGCAACTCCACGCGCGGCGGCCCGCCCGCGCCCACGGCGGCGATTTGTCCCTCGAAGCGCAGGAGGAAGGGTTGGGCGGCGGTGGCGGCGAAGCTCTGCAACAGGCTGGCCGTGGCGCTGCCCGTGTTGCCCACCCGCAGGCCATCGGGTGCCGGTGACAGGCTGATGCCCACGGCCGTCGCCGGCGCTAACTGCCAGCCAACGACCTCGCCGTTCTCGTCCACCTGCAACAGGTCGCCGTTGACGGTCGTCTCGGCCGTGGCCAGGAACGACACCGTGTCGATGAGCATGTTCTTGCCCGGCGGGCTGATGAAGCGAATCTCGGCCTGGGTCGCGCCGGCGGGGGCCTCCAGCCGCACGCGGTGCAGCAGCAGCTCCGGCCAGGTGTCGGGCGCGGCCGGGTCGATGGCCGGGCAGGGCCGGATGGCCGCGTCCTCGTCGATCTGCACCGGCACGCGGTCGGTGTGCTGCAGGGCGCAGGCGTCGCCGCGCCAGATGACCTCGGCCGTCGCCCCGGCGCTCAGGGCGATGCCCCAGAAGCTGAACTCGTAGACGCGCCCGCCGCTGGCGGCCACGGCCTGCGACAGCGACGACGGCCGCGGCGGTTGCGCGGCGCACTCCTCGGCCGTCAGCGGGCCGAACAGCGCCGCCAGACGGTGGGGTTCCGCCAGCGTCAGGGGCATGACATATCCCTGCGTCAGCGTCCACTCTTCCGGCAGGCCGAGGGTCAGGTAAAAGAGTCCGGCCACGCCGCGCTCCTGATTCGCCTTATCCACGGCCAACACCGCCGCATACAGGCGGTCGCCCGTGGGGGTCAGGGCAAGATCGATCAAGGAGACATCGCTGCCGAACTGCGCGGCGCCGGCGTCGTCGGCCGTGGGGATGACGATGGGCCGGCGGGCTTGCCAAGTGGTCAGATCGACGACGCTGATCGAGTGGCCGGCGGCGTTGCCGACGTAGGCGCGGCGGCCGTCGCCAGACGCCACCACGACCATCGGTTGCAAGATGTCGTTGGGCGACGCGGCCAGCGGGATGGTGCGCGCCAGCGTCAGACGAGTGGCATCCACGGCTTGCAGCGCCTGGCGGGTGACGTTGACGGCCAGAAGCGTGCCGCCGTCGGGCGTCAGGGCCAGATCGACCACTCTGCCGGGCACGTCCAGCGGCGAGCCGCGCAATGGGCTATGCGTGCGCGTGTCGAAGCCATAGATGCGGCTGCTGGACGCGGCGGCGGTGTTGCCCTGCTGGAGCGCGGCGACAAAGAGCCGCCGCCCGTCGGCCGAGAGCGCCAAGCTGATGGGTAAAAAGCCGTCGCTCAGCGTAAACGAATTGTGACTCAACAGCGTCCGGATCGCCCCAACCTCCCCACGGATCATCAGTTGTTCCAGGGCTTCAGCCTCGATGACCTGCACCTCGCCGGCCTCGCCGCTGAGCGCGCCACTGTAGAGAAAGTGCTGATCGGGCGACCAGGCCAGGCAGAAAAGGGCCAGGTCCAGGTCACTGCTGGCCAGAACTCGCCGCGCGCGGCCGTCGACGAGAAACAGCTCGCGCGTTTCGTTGGCCTCGCTGGCCATCATGACGGCAATCCGCTCGCCATCGCTGCGGATGGCCACCTCCTGCCGGCGCATGGGCATCGGCAACGCCGGATCCATGTCCCCGGTGTGCTCCGGAAGATCGAGAAACCGCGCGGCGAACTCTGCTTGCCTCGTGCGCGGTATTTCGCCGACGTAAGCCCACTGCCCATGCGCGGGAATGCTGACCGTCGTGGCGATATCGATGCCCGGCACGCGCTGCGGCGCGCCGATGCGGTCGCCGGCCACGGTCCAGCGGGCGAAGTCGCCGTTGCGCAGCTGCTCGCCCTGGGGCGCGCCGCTGCCTTCGCCCGCCCGCGCGGCGCGGTTGATGGCGGCGACGAATTCGGGGAAGTCGATGGTGAAGTCGATGCGCCCTAGCGCCCGGTAGCGGTCGAGCGACACGCGCGTGGCCCCGTCGCCCTGGCCGACCAGCACTTCCAGCGGCACGCGGTACTCGGGCGGCACGTGGCGCAGCCGGAACAGCCCGGCCAGCGCCTCATCGCCCGCGCCATTGACCGGCGCGGCCCCGGCGCGCTCGCCTCGGCTGGCCCGCCAGGTCAGGCCAGACGCGGCCGAGTAGTGCAGGCCAATGGGGTCGGCTTCGGCCACAGCCGCCGCGGCGGCGACGGCATGCCAGACGGCCTGGCCCTCGCGCGCCTGCACGGCCAGCCAGACGCGGCCGGCCGGGAACTGGAACGCCTCCGGCAACTCCGCGCTGAGCCAGGTGGGCGCGGGGGCGATGTCGCGGGCCAGCTCGATGCGCACCGGCCGCGGCAGCAGCGCGTCGCCAAACGGCTTGCCATCTATGTCGCCCAGCACGTTCACCTCCAGCACGGCCGCCTGGCTGACGCAACTCAGCAGCAGGTCGATGGCCGTCGCCGGCACGACACGCGCCAGGCGGATGGGCTGCGCCTGCCCCTGGTCGGGCCGGACCGCCGCCATAGCTGTGGGCGCGACCGGTCCCGTCGGGCCGACGGCGACGCGGCTGGACTCAAACGAGCCGAGGACGCGCACGGCGGCGCTCGTGACCTGCGCCCCCGGCGGCAGGGCCACTTGCAGCGCCGCGCAGCCGTCCTGCGGCACGGTGTCGTGGCCATAAGGTAACGCCACCTCGCCCACGCCGGCCGGCAGCGCCGATTGCTGGACGACGTACTCGATGGCCACGGCCAGGTCTAGCCGGGCCAGCGTGTCGCTGTGCACGACGAGCGGGATCTCGTAGAAGCCGCCCACCACCTCGGCGTCGTTCAGGTACAGTTGTAGGAATTGGGCGAAGTCGTCGCTCGTCTCGGCCGCGGTCATCTCGCCCAGGCGCGTCCAGAAGGGGGCCAGCCCCTCCAGGGCGACGCTGACGTTGGTCGGGACGGTGCGGATAGTCACCTGGCTGACGTTGAGAACCTGCACCTGCTCGGGCGGCGCGGCCGCGGCCGCTTGCAGGCGGAACTTGGCCACCGTCAGCCCCGGCAGCGCGCCGCCGGCGGGCACGTTGAAAGGATCGGTGTTGTCCGGGGTGGCCAGCGCGCCGTTCTGGGCGATGGGCATGAAGACGCCGCCGCCCAAATCGACCAACAGCACGGCCCCCGCAATGGAGCCGCTGCCGGTGGTGTTTGTGCCCTGCACCGCCGCCAGCGTGCGCCGCGCGTGGAAGTCCACCTCGACCGTGCCCAGAACCGGCCCTCCACCGGGCGCAACGACTCTAGTCATGCCAAAGTCGCCCAGAGGGCCGCCAGCGGGGAAGATCAGCACTTCCTCGAAGAGGCGGTCGGGCGCGCCCGGCGGGGCCTTGGGCGTGACGGTGACGCGCGCGCTCTGGATTTGCGCCCCGGCCGGCAGTTGGCGCAGCACAACGGTGCGATGGCCCTCAAAGCGGATCGTTTCGCCTGGAAATGATGCGTTCAGATTCATGTGTCAACGCCTTGCCCTATGTCTCGTCAGCCGAGCGCCTGTTGTCCACCTTCAAACCAGAGTTCAGTCGGAGGCCCTCCTCTCCCGGAGCCGTTCCCGGCGGGGAGAAGACGGGCCAGGAGGGCCTCCGCGGACGGTCAGGCGCGCAGCAAGACCATCAGCTTCAACTCCTTCAGCGCGTCTTCGCGGTCTTCGCCCAGCAGACCGCTTCCGGGCTCATTGTCGCCCGCCTTGACACCGATAACCTCATCGGAGTAGATTGGCTTGTCGAGCAGTTGTAGGGCAATGCGATTCAGATCGAGGTGCGCGACTTCTACCTGCGTGGGTGCGGGTTGCGGCTTAGAGCCGTGGGGGGTGAAGGCGATCTGCTCTCGCGTCAGATAGTTGACCGTCTTGCGCGGCATGATCTTGATCCAGATCTCATTCCAGTCGTCCTTCTGCTTCAGACTGCGCACCGTCCGCTCGTCGCGGCAGCAGCGGTCGAACCAGGGCGAGTGGGCGTACTGGTCGTCGTCGAAGCGGTCGTTGGGGTCGCTGAAGAGCTTGTCCCAGAACTCCGTCTCGATGTCGCCCAGGCTGGAGTCGTCGTCGTAGTCCACCGCGTACCAGGCCAGCAGGTCGCGCAGGGGGATGCGGAAGACCGGCTCTCGCGACGACTCGATCTCGACATTCAGAGCCTTCTTGCCCTCCGGCGCGTAGCGGATGCGCTTCTCGCTGGAGTGGTAGATGAAGAAGTTGACCCACGTCAGGCGGTTGTAGCCGTCCTCCGAGGCCACGACCTGGAAGTACTCCAACTGGTAGAGGTCAACCAGCGGGCAGTTCCGCAGGTCGTGCTGGATGACCGACGGCTCGTCACCGAGGTGCAGCTTCTTGAACACGCGCCGGTAGCCGCTCTCGCGCGACATCTCGCTGATGGCCTTCTGGACGATGTCCCGCGTCAGCGCCTCGACGTTCTGCCCCTGCAGGGCGTCGGCGTTGTCGGCGCGCGGCACGCGCTCGATGGCCTCGATGGCTGCCTGCGACTGCTCGCCGATGTTGGTCCGGATCATCTTCTGCATCTCGTTCATCGTCTCCGCGGCGATGAGGTCGCCGGCCATGAACTCCACATACGGCTCTTCGATATTTGCCATTTCACTATCTCCTTTCTGCATGTATCAGTTCGATCACATTAACTGCTCAGCGCCTGCCCCTGCGCCGTACGCTCACGGCTGACGGTGACGTGGACGCCGGCGGCCTTGGCCTGCAACACGCCGGCCGGGCCGGGGGCCAGCGTCTCGGCCGTCAGGATGGCCAACGGCTTGCCCAACACCGTCTGGCGCGCGTTCTCAAAGGGCACGCCCTCGAAGATGAAGGCGAAGTCGTACATGGCCGGGCCAGACGCGCGGGCCGAGACGGCGATCTGGTTGCCATAGACCCCCGGCTCGCGCGCGGCAATGCGCAGGAAGCCGTCGATGCCGAATGGGCCGCGCGGCTGGCGGAACAGGCGGGCTGGACCGAGCCGGGCGACTACCAGCGGGTGGCGGCAGCCTTCGACGAGCTGGCCGGCCAGGGGATCATCGGTCGGATGAACT
>DAOSMQ010000043.1:0-10628 GCA_035372725.1 Promineifilum sp. (SeqCode) | reverse complement strand
GGGGCTGCTCGTCCCGTCTGACGTCCGGGTAGGCTGCACGAGGTCGCCGGTAACGGCGGCCCCAGAGAGATGATCACCGGGCGCTGGCCTTCCAACGCCTACAGAATGCGGCTTATAGGCCAGCTTGCTATCGGGTTCGGATGTGATCTGACAGGCCCAGCGACGCCTGTCCGGCCTGTCGGGAGACTATGTGATGGTGCGTGTCCTGTTCGTCTGTCTGGGCAATATATGCCGCTCGCCAATGGCCGAGGCTGTTTTTCAGCGCATGGTCGAGGACGCCGGGCTGACCGATAAGGTTCAGGTGGACTCGGCCGGCACAAGCGCCTATCACGTTGGTGAGCCGGCGCACCCCGGCACGCAGCGCATCTTGTCGCACCACGGCATCCAGTATCGTGGCCGCGCCCGTCAGCTTGCCGGCAGCGACGTCACTGGCGACCAGGTCTACCTGATCGCCATGGACAGCGACAACGCCGCCGAGCTACGCCGGCGCTTCGGCGAGTCGGCTCCCATCCATCGCCTGCTTGATTTTGCCGGCCACACCGCCGCCCGCGACGTGCCCGATCCCTATTACAGTGACAACTTTGACTATGTTTACCGGCTGGTCGAGGACGGCTGTCGCGGCCTTCTCGATGCCGTCCGGGCCGACGCCGGTCTGTAACCGGTGACCGCGGCCGGGCAACGCCGTGATGCCGATCCCACTTCGGCTTCCATCCCCTCCCTACTTGTCCCGGCCGCGCTCTGTTCACATGGTCTAACCCATAGCAGGAGAGACAGCGAGAATGGCGAGTGTGAGTGAGCATGAGGTCATTGTAGTTGGCGCGGGGCCAGGCGGTGCCACCGCGGCCACAGCCCTGGCCCAGGCGGGGCGCGACGTGGCCCTCCTCGACCGGCAGCGCTTCCCGCGCGATAAGATCTGCGGCGACGCTGTCTCGCTGGGGGCCATCCGCATCATGAATGACTTGGGCATGGCCGATAAGATCGCCGCGGCCCGCGCGCGTGGCGAGTTCTACCCGCTGGACGGCATGCGCCTCGTCGCGCCCTCGGGGCACACGCTCCACATGGACTTTCACCCCGGCTCGGTGGGCGAGGATTCCTATGTCGCGCCACGTCTCTACTACGACGCCGTCATCCAGCAGCATGCCATCGATTCTGGAGCGTGCTTCGAGCAAGCTGAGGTCGAAGCGCCCCTGCTGGTCGATGGCCGGGTCGTTGGCGTGCGGGCGCGGCGCAATGGCGCTGTCCACGAGTACCGAGCGCCGTTGGTCATCGCCGCCGACGGCGTTACCTCAACCATCATGCGCCAGTTGCGGCCGGAGACCGAGCAGCACGTCGATATGCACCGCGCCGTGGCCTTACGCGCCTACATCGAGGGTATGGAGATATTCCCCCACAAGGTCGAGTTCTTTCTCTATGAAGAAGTGCTGCCCGGCTACGCCTGGATTTTCTCGGCTGGCGACGGCCTGGCCAACGTCGGTTTGGGCATGCGCCTCGACGTCTTCCGCCGCAATAGGCACAATCTCAAGAAGATGCTGCATGACTTTCTGGACATGCCGGCCATTCGCCCGCGGCTGAGGGAAGGACATACTGTCCGTGACATGGCCATTTGGCAACTGAGCTTCGGCTCGCAGAAGGGGCTACAGTACGCCTTCGACGGCGCGCTGCTGGTGGGCGACGCGGCCGGGTTCATCAACCCGCTGACCGGCGGCGGCATACATAACGCGCTCATTTCCGCCTTGCTGGCGGCCGAGACGGCCGACGAGGCCCTGCGGCGCGGGGATGTCAGTCGCGCCGGCTTGCAGGTCTACGAGGAGCGCTGCCGCGAGACCATGTGGTCGGGGATGCGCACGTCCTTCTTCTACCAGCGCTTCCTGATGAACTATCCTATGCTGGTCGACCGGCTGATTCGCTTCCTGGGCCGGCACGGCGGCCTGGCCAAGGTCTTCGTTTCTAAGCTCTAGCGTGAGCCTTCCGGCAGATAGACGAGGATGTGCGAGGGCAGCTCGAAGACAGAGAGGTTCTTGCTGACAAAGGCATCGGCCCCGGCGGCCAGAACGGTCTCGCGCACTTCCGGCCGGTTGTTGGCTGAGTAGATGACGATGCAGGGTGGCTTCTCTGGTCGCAGGGCGCGGATGCGGCGGCACGCTTCGATGCCATCCATGACCGGCATCATCACATCCAGCAGGATCACATCCGGCACCCGGCCGGCGATGCTGTCTAGCGCCTCCTGGCCACTGGACACCCGCGTAACCGCCCAGCCCACCCGTTCAAAGACAATCTGATAAAGGTTCGCCAACGAAAGGTTGTCGTCAACGATTAAGACCGAATGGCTCATAGAAACCCGCGTTCCCGCCCAAAGATAAGGTAATCGCTGATTGTATCGTCGTAGCGTGTATTGACCAGAAAAAGGAAGCGCCCGCGCAGGGCGGGCGCTCGTGAACGATGACAACGGGGGCGCTAGTCGCCTAGCGCTTGGGGACGACGCGCTTGGCTTGGGGGCCTTTGCCCTGATCGATCAGATCATACTCCACCCGGTCGCCTTCGTAGAGATTGCGATAGCCATCGCCGTCGATGGCTGAATAGTGGACGAAGACCTCTTGTCCACCTTCGTCCGGGTTGATGAAGCCATACCCCTTCAAGCGGCTGAACCACTTCACAATACCTGAAGCGCGGAACATAGAACCAATACCTCCAACGTTACTACGGATTGCTCCAAAGCGCTCTGACTACGGAGGGCCTCAGATAAAGCACCATTTCGCTTCCGTAAAATGGTGCTTCAACTGTAGCGGACTACCAATACCTGGCGTGTACCGAGGCTACCAATACATTTGCGGTTACTGGCAGATTAGCATATTGGGCCGGAGAGGGTCAACGGGGGCAGACGACATTTCACGCCTTCTTCACGGCGTCTGCACGCCTTTTTGGGGCGGCGGCGCAGGGGCCAATTGGGGCGCGCACTGGCCCCAGGTTGGCGCGGCGCGGCGCGATTAGCGGAGCAGCGACCCTATGAGATAGGGCGCAACATGGTCTGCAAAAAGGCTTCGCGCGCGCCAGTGTCGGCAAAGCCGAGGCTTTCGGCCAGCTGGATCGAGGCCGCGTTCTCCTCAGCGACGACGTAGAGGGGTGTGCGACCGCTCTCCAGCACGTATTGGCACAGAGCGGCGACCACACTGCGCCCCCAGCCCTGTCGCCGGAACTGTGGGCGCGTGCTGACGGCGATCTCGGCGAAGGTGGGCGACTGCCAGTTGAGCGACGCCGTGGCCGCCACCTCTTCCGTGCCCGTCTGCGACGAGCGGATGGTGAAGCGCGGCAGCCCGCCCGGCCCCTCGCCGCGCGTCACCAGCACATTGATGACCGGCTCGAATCGCCGGCCGTCCAGAGCATACAGGCGCAGGCGTTCCTCCGACTGGGTGTCGCCCAGCGCCCGCAGCAGGGGCAGATAGCGGTCCGGGGCGCTGATGATGACCGGTTGGCCGGGGCCAAGCGCCTGGCGCAAGAGGGCGGCGGCGGCCTCGGTCGCCGTCGGGTCGCGGTCGGTGGGCAGGCGCATGGTTACCAACGGCCGGAACAGGTCGATCCCCGTCCGCGAAAGGGCCACATAGCCATCGGCGTGCTGACCGTCTACCAGCGGCGACACAATGAGCGTCGTCCGCTCGTCGGGGTGATAGAGCGCGTAGTAGGCGGCCATCGCGTCAGCCGGCTCGCGCTCGCGCAACAGGTGGCGGATGGCCCGCCGCTTGTCCTGGATGCCGGTCATGCCACGCTCCGTAGCGCCCGCAAGGCGCAGCCGATGGCCGCCTCCACGGCGACACCGACAACTTCCTGCCCGGGCTGATAGCTGTCCATGCTCTCGGCGCTGGCCAGCACGTTGCCGTCCACGGCCAGGATGGCCGCCGTGGCCACGCCGCGCAGGCTGCCGACGAGGAAAAGCGCCGCGCACTCCATCTCCACGGCCAGCACGCGGGCGGCGGAGAGAACGCGGTAATCGGGCGCGCCGGCCAGGGGCACGCCGGGGTAAAAGCTGTCGCGCGAGATGACGAAGCCGCTGTGGGCGGGCGGCCCGGCCTCGGTCGCGGCGCGAGCCAGGGCCAGCGTCAGGGTCGGGTCGGCCACGGCCGGGTAGCCATCGGGGACAGTCTCGCGGCCGTAGCCGATGTTCTGCACCGCGGCCGTGGCCACGACCAGGTGGCCGGCGTCCATGCCGGCTTGCAGCGCGCCACACGTGCCCACGCGCACGATCTGCCGCGCCCCGGCGGCGATCAGTTCCTCGAAGGCCACGGCCGCTCCCGGCGCGCCGACGCCGTGGGAGCAGACCGTCAGTGGCAGGCCCTCGTAGCCGCCGCGCAGGGCGCGATACTCCCGGTGGTGGCTCAGCGGTGTGGCCTCGTCCAGGCGGGCGGCGATGCGCGCGGCCCGCGCCGGGTCGCCGCAGACGATGACCGCCGGGGTGACCTCACCGACGGGCAGACCGGTGATGGGTAGCAAACGTTGGCTCATGGCTTCTCGCGGCGCTTACGCTTAGTAGGTTTCCGGCGCCGCCGGTTTGTTGGCCAGCACTTCGTCGATGGCGGCCATTACGTCATCAGTCAGTTGCGGCAGGAGTTCGAGCGCGTGCAGGTTGTCGTGAACTTGCTCCACGCGCGACGCGCCCAGGATGACCGTGCTGACGTGGGGATTGCGCAGACACCAGGCGATGGCCAGCCGGCTCATGGTCGTGCCCAACCCCTCGGCGATGGGCGTCAGCCGGCGCACCTTCTCCAGGTTGGCCTGGCCCTCGTCGCTCTCGATGTTGTCGCGCATCCACTCGTAGCCGGCCAGGTTAGCGCGCGAATCGGTGGGGATGCCATCGTTGTACTTGCCGGTCAGGATGCCAAAGTAGAGCGGCGAGAACGTCGTCGTGCCCAGGCCCATCGTCTCATAGAGCGGCAGGAACTCGCGCTCGACCTTGTCGCGGTGGAGCATGCTGTATTGCGGCTGTTCCATCGTCGGCGGAATGAGGTGGTACTGCCGGGCAACGCCGTAGGCCTCGGCCAGCTGCTGCGCCGACCATTGCGACGTGCCCCAGTAGAGCACCTTGCCCTGGTGGATCAGTTCGGTCATCATGCGGACGATTTCTTCCATGGGCACGTTGATGTCAGGGCGGTGGCAGAAGTAGAGGTCGAGGTAATCGACCTGTAAGCGGCGCAGGGCATCGTGGCAGGCCTCGAAGACGTGCTTGCGGTGCAGGCCGCGCTGGGTTGGCTTGGGGTCGTCCACCGACCCCCACATGACCTTGCTGGAGACGATGTAGCTGTCGCGCGGCCAGCCGACCTGCCGCAATGCCTGGCCCATGATCGTCTCCGACCGGCCGCCGGCATAGACCTCGGCGTTGTCGAAAAAGTTAACGCCGGCTTCATAGGCCGCGCTCATGGTCTCCAGGGCCTGCTCGACGCCTAACTGGTGGCTGAAGGTGACCCACGAGCCATACGATAGAGCACTGACCGGCAACCCGGACTTGCCCAGACGACGATACTCCATACTCTAGACTCCTTGATGTAGACGTTGTCCCGCCTGATACGGGAAGATATGGGCGCGTTCCCCGCCGCGGATGGCCTCCTGGCGGGCGCGCCAGTAGTCAACGGTGTAGAGGTCGCTGTGAGCGCTCTCGAACACCGCGCGCAGCGAACCGCTGAGCCCCAGGAAGTTGGGGAACTCCTCCGGGAAGATGTCGTTGGTGTTGATGTGGAACCACGGCTCGGCGGCCAGCTCCTCTTCATAGCGATCTGTCGGCGGCAAGCGGCGAAAATTGCACTCCTCCAGCAGACACAACTCGTCGTAGTCGTAGAAGACGACACGGCCGTGGCGCGTGACGCCGAAGTTTTTCAGCAGCATGTCGCCGGGGAAGATATTGCTGCAAGCCATGTCCTTGATCGCCTGGCCGTAATCGACCACGGCGGCGCAGGCGGCGGCCTCACGCGCCTCGCGGGTGAAGATGTCCAGCGGGATAACGCGGCGCTGAAAGTAGGTGTGGGCCAGTACGACCGTCTTCTGGCCGATGACGACTGACTGGCTGCAATCGCGCTGCAATGCCTCCAGCAGTTCCGGCGAAAACAGGTCGCGGCTGAACTCCAGATATTCGAACGATTGCGCATCGACCAGGCGGCCGGCACGGTCGTGGCGATAGACGAGGTCATACTTGGCCATGACCTCCTTGCGCGTTGAATCCTTAGGATAGTTGAAGTGGTCTTTGATCAGCTTCAGGACAATATCGTAGCCAGGCATGGTGAACACCAGCATGACCATGCCCCGCTGCCCGCGAGCGATCTCAAAGCGCTCCTGGGTATAGGCCAGGTGGTCGAGCAGGTCGCGGTATAACTCTGTCTTGCCATGCTTGTTGTAGCCGATGGAAATATACAACTCGCCCGTGCGCTTGCGCGGCACGATAGTTTTGAGAAAGTGCACCAGGTCGTAGGGGCGCGCGACATCGACGTGAAAATAAGAGTGGGCAAAGCTGAACAGGATGCTGACGCTATCCTCGTCTAGCAGGATGCTATCGACGGTAATGCCCTCTGGCGTGTGAATGAGGGCCAGCGCCAGGGGGAAGCTCTGTGAGCCGCTGAAGAGCCGGCCGACCAGATAAGCCCCCATGCCGCGATAGAAAGCGGGCTTGACCATCTCCACCCGCTGGACAGTGTGCAGCGTGTTGAGCGCCTCCAACTGCGCGTCGATGCGCGCGGCTGCTAGATGGGCGTCCTCGGCCATGTCGCGAAACGAAGCCGCGAAGCGGCTGTCGCGCAGGATGGCCATCACCAGATCTGTCGTGGACGTGATGCGGCTGTAGACGCGGTAGACAGGTGACTGCGGCCGCGTCGGCGGCGTCTCAAAGTCGGTGGCCACAAACTCGATCTGATGATCGACGCCGACAGTGGTGAAAATGCGGCGCGTGACCGAGTTAAAAAAGGTCTCGGCCACTTCCCAGTCATCGCGCTGGGCGATCAGACTGGAGTAGACCGCCTTCATGCTGGCCCAGATGATCTTGTTGTCCAGCCGCTCGCGGAGCAGGTCGCGGATGGCCGCCTCGGCTAGCTCGACGATGCGCCGGTAGAGGCCCAGACGCGCGGCCGCGTCCTCTTGCAGGCCGCCCCAGTCCTGCATCTCGAAGCGGTGCTTGGCCTGGCCGGTGATGGCCTGGAACTGGTCGTGGAAGGTGTTGTAGGCGTTCTGCAGAGTTCCCGCGCCGACGTTAGCCAGACGGCTGTCCGTCAGGCGCGTCATGGCACGAGCGGTTCCGGCAGCGGCTCGGGCGACGCCGCATGACGGCGGCTCAGGCCGATGACAATGAGCAGAGCCAGCACCAGCGCGCCGATGGCGACGAGCAAGGCGATATTTGTCTCGTTGGCCGCCGGCATGGTCGCGACCTCGTCCGCGCGCGTCTCTGGGGCGGGCGCGTCGATAGCCGGGGGCGGCGGCACAGGCAAGGCTGCCACCGGCGTGTCCTTCCAGCGCGCGCCCTCCTCAATGAGCATCACCGGGATGCCATCGCGAATGGGGTACTTGTAGCCGGTGTCAGCCGACACCAGCCAGCAGCCGCGCACCAGTTCCAGCCGGCCGGGGTCGGCGCCGTAGCGGTCGCCTTCCTGGATAGCCTGCGGGTCGCGCAGAATCTCCAGGAGATCGGGGCTGATGGGCGAGGGAGTCTGTCTATTGACCATTTGGTTCCCTTCCTCTGCGGGGATTTGCAGCGGCGCAAGGGCGCGGGCGCGTGGGCCGCGTCGCCCGGCTGCCTATGGGATGATACGCCTAGACGTTGGCCGCTGTCAACTAAAGGCCGCCGGCCCAGTGGGCTTTTCCAAAGTCGTCTAGCGGCCAATGACCTGACAGGTGGCTGCCCACCTGTCGGGTCGGTGCGTCTGGGCTGGGGACAAAGAATGTTAGCTATCGAGCCAGAACAGGCCGGTCTGTTCCCCTTCGGCGCTATAGGCGGCCAGGGCCGTCTCCAGATTCTCGTAGATGACAATGGGGCTGTGGCCTCCCAGCCAGATCGAGACGTAGTTGCGGTCGGGATACTCCGCGCCCAGGGCCAGAACGTTCGTCTTGTCCACCGAGTCGGCTGCGCCGCGGACGATGGCGAAGCGGCGGAAGCGACCAAATAACTCCTGCTGCGCCGCGCGGAACTCCGGGCTGATCATCGGCAGCGTCCGCTGCAACGTCTCGGCGTCCTCGCGGCGGGCCAGAGCCGCGCCAGCGGCGGTCGTGACGGCGGTGATGGCCGCGGTGCTGGCCCCAAATTGTAGCAGGAAGCGGCGGCGGTCAATGCCCGCCGGCGTTGGGGTTGTCGCCGCCGCCGGGGCGATGGGCGTGACTGGCTCTTCGGACGGAAGCATGGCCGGGGCCACGACGGCCGGCGCAGGGCGCAGCAGGCGGCCGAACGCATAGCTGAGCAGCAGCCCCCAGCCAACGAGCGCTGCCACCAACCAGACGATGATGAGCGGCGCAGGCAGCGGCGAACTGCGCACGGCCAGACTGACGAAAACCATCGGCACAGCCAGCAGCGCGCCAGCCGTCAGGCCATCAATGGCGTCAGGGGCGCGTCCGCGGCGCATGACAAAGGCGTAGAAGGCCAGACCCACCAGATAGGCCAATGCCAGGAACAGCGCCAGCCCGACGAGCCACTGGACAAGCGGGGCGGTTTCGGCGATGTTGCCCGTAGGGCTGCTCAGGGAGTCGACCAGCGCGGCCCACGGCGTGAAGCCGGCGCGCACGGGCCAGTCGTACAGGTCGAGCGGCGGGAAGGGCAAACGGAGCAATTGCGCGCCCAGATAGAGAATGCCCAGCAGCGGCAGCGTGGCCAGCAGGACGACGAGCGCGGCCAGACCCAGGCCAGGGCTGTTTGTGGGGGTGGCCTTGCGGGCAACGCGCCGCGCGGATCGGCGGCGTGGGGGAGGGGGCGGTTGTTGGTCGGTCATAGGCGCTCTCTACTATTCCAGTACTGGGTTACGATTATCCTAAAGGTGAGAGGGTGGGGCGAACTTGCTCATGTGGCGGTCAGTCGGCGGCGCGCCGGCGACCGGCCCCAGAGAAAAAGGCGCGGCGGCGTGTGGTCGATGGTCATCCTCACCGGCCCCATGCCGCCGCTGGTTGTCCCTCCGCCCGCCGGCTGCGCCCGCCCAGGGCTGGCCCAACCGCGCGGGTCGCTTCTCTATAGCGCCGGGGCCAGGGCCAGCTTGCGGCTGCCCAGGCCGTGTACTTGCTCCAGGAGCATGTTGGTAATGTCGTCTGGCGGCTGGGTCAGGTAGCCTTCCTGGAAGTGGAAAAAGCTCCGCAACGGCAAATCCATCAGGAAGCTCAACAGATCCATATCCACTGGCTCTTCAGAGCCATTGCCGGCAAACACGCCGCCCTTCTTCATCAACTCGTCGAAGATGGGTTGCAGGATAGGCTGGCCAATGGGATCGGCGAACCAAGCGCGGATCGTCGATTCGTCGTGCAGCAGACTGGGCAGCTCCAGGGTGCATTCCAGCGTCACCGTGGCCTGGCCGCGGATGTCGGCCGACGACGCGCCCACGAGGATGTCGAACTCGCCATCCTCGGTGATCCACTGGTGATAGGCCGGGTCGTAGTAGGCGAAGGCGCGGAAGTCGAGCGGAATATTGACCGTCCTGGTCTCGCCCGGCTCCAGCGCCACTTTGGCGAAGCCCTTCAGCTCCTTCGCCGGCCGGATGAGCCGCGCGGCGCGGTCGTGGACATAGACCTGCACAACTTCCTTGCCGGCCACGGCGCCCGTGTTGGTTACGTCCACCGACACAGTGACGCCATCCACATCCCGGAAGTGAACGGTGGGGACACCGTTGCCGGCCGAGACGCGCACGTGGTCATAGGCGAAGGTGGTGTAGCTCAGACCATAGCCAAACGGGAACTGCACCGGCATCTGCTTGGTGTCGTAATAGCGATAGCCGATGAACAGACCCTCGCCATAGCGCACGTCGCCGTTCTCGCCAGGGAAGTTGAGGAAGGCGGGTGTGTCCACCAGGCGCAAGGGGTAGGTCTCGGCCAGCTTGCCGGAGGGGTTGACGCGGCCGAAGAGGATGTCGGCGATGGCCCCACCGCCGGCCTGGCCCATCATCCACGCCTCCAACACGGCCGCCGCGCCGTCGATCCACTCGCTCATGGCCACCGGCGCGCCGTTGTTGAGGATAACGACGGTGCGGGGCTGTGCCGCCGTCACCGCCTGAATGAGGGCTACCTGCTGCGTTGTCAGACCCATGTCGGGCCGGTCATAGCCTTCTGACTCCTTGAACGTCGGCAGGGCGATGTAGAGCAGGGCCACGTCGGTCGCCTGGGCCGCGGCCACGGCCTCGTCGATGAGCGCCTGGTCGCGGGAGTCGTCGTCGGGGTAGCCCGCGGCATAGCGGAACTCGGCGTCGCCGGCCAGCCGGCGCAACTCCTCGAAAGGCACATCTACCTGCGTTGGATTGATGTGGGAACTGCCGCCGCCCTGGAAGTGGGCTTCCAGGGCCGCCCGGCCGATGACGGCGATGCGCTGCGGCGCTTGCAACGGCAGCAGGCCATTGTTCTTCAGCAACACCATGCTCCCGCCGGCGACGCGCCGCGCCAGGGCGTGATGGGCAGCCGCGTCGAACGTGCCGCCCTTG
>DAOSMQ010000042.1:2223-10645 GCA_035372725.1 Promineifilum sp. (SeqCode) | reverse complement strand
AGTGCGCGAACTGCTGGTTGAGATGGCGCACATGGGCAAGACGATCTTCTTCTCCTCCCACATTCTCTCAGAGGTGGCCGACATCTGTACCAGCGTCGGCATCCTCGAGCACGGCCATCTGGTAGCCAGCGGCAGCGTGGCCGAGATGCTCAGCGGCCTGCGTGGCCACCGGTCGGTCGCTGTGCGGCTGCTGGCGGGCGCGGCCGATCTGGCTGAGGCCGACGCCTGGCTGCGGGGCCAGCCCGGCGTCGTCGCCGTCAGCGGCCCGCGGACGGACGCGCCGCCGGCCGATGGCCACGCGGATGGCCACGCGGATGGCCACACCCTGCGTCTGGACTTCAGCGGCGACGACGCCGCGCTCAGCGCCCTGCTGGCCGGGATGGTCAGCCGCGGCCTGCCCGTCGTCGCCTTCGGCGAGGAGCAGGGCGATTTGGAGGATGTCTTCATGCATCTAACCAGAGGGCCGGGAACGTGAGCGCCTGGCTGAGCAACCCCGTGGCCATCAAGGAACTGCGCGGGCGAATGCGCGGGCGGCGCGCCTTCGTCGTCCTGACCCTCTACCTGCTGGCTCTCAGCGGCATCGTCACCTTCACCTATCTGATTTATAGCGCCAGCGCTGCCATACCCGGCAGCACCAACGCGCGCACGACCGGCAAGGCCCTTTTCGCCGCCATCCTGGCCGTGCAGGTCTTCCTGGTCGCCTTCATCGGCCCGGCCTTCACCGCCGGGGCCATCAGCGGCGAGCGCGAACGGCAGACGTATGACCTGCTGCGCACGACGCTGCTGCCGGCCGAGTCGTTCGTCCGTGGCAAGCTCATCTCGGCCCTCAGCTACGTCTTCCTGTTGGTGCTGGTGTCCATCCCCTTACAGAGCATCGCCTTCCTGCTGGGTGGCCTGTCGGCCGTCGAACTGATCGTCTCACAGGTGCTCATCCTGGTTGCCGCCGTCACCTACGCCCTCTACGGCCTGTGGTGCTCGGCGGCAATGCGTAGCACGCTGGCGGCCACCGTGGCCACCTTCGCCGGAATGCTGTTCCTCCTCTTTGGAATCCCGCTGATCGGCGGCGCGGCGGCCCTATTCCTCAACTTGTGGTTTGCCACGGCAGGCAGTGGCGGCGGCCCGCTCACCGAGACGCTGGCTCTCTACGCAGGTTTCATCAGCGCGGCCACCAACCTGCCGGCGACGTTGCTCGTCAGCGAAGCCCTCTTCATAGAGGAGAACGCCATTTTTGCCACCAGCCAGACTATCGGCAGCACACGAGTCTGGCTGCCCCTGCCCTGGCCGCTCTTCATCCTGTTTCATCTCTTGGTCGCCTACTGGCTCTACCGGGCGACGGTGCGCCGCGTGCGGCGCGTGAGCGACAAGTGACCCCCGACACCGGCTTCCGCGACCTGCGCGCCTACCTGGCCCACTGGGACGACCGCCGCCGTCTTCAGACGCTACTCGATTGGCTGCCGCGGGCGCTGGCCGCCGGGCTGCTGCCGGGGCTGGGACTGGCGCTGCTGGCTCGCATGCGTCCGCTGCTGACCGCGGCTGAGATCGCCCTCGCCGCCCTGGCCATCGCCGTCATGGCCGTGGCCGTGGCCGTCCTGATTGTGCTCGTCAGCCGGCGCAGCCTGGCCGAGCAGGCGCGTTTTGCCGACCGGCGCTTCGCCCTGCGCGAGCGGGCCACGGCGGCGGTCGAGATTCGCGCCGGGCAACACGACGTGCCGCCGGAACTGGCCGCCCGGCAGTTGGGCGACGCCGTGGCCGCCGCCGCGGCCGTGGACACCGCCCGGCAAATGCCCCTGACGACAGGCCTGCGCGACTGGTTGCCGGCGCTGCTGGCCCTGGCGGCACTGCTGCTGGCCCTGGGGCTGCCCAACCCGCAACAGCTCCTCCTGCTCCAACAGCGCGCCGTTGCCGCCGCCATGGGCGAGCAGGCCGCGGCGTTGGAGAGCCTGTCGGAGCAGATCGGGGCCGACGCCAGCCTGTCGCCGTCGCAGCAAGCTGCCCTGCAACGGCCGCTGGAAGAAGCGCTGGCGACGCTCAACGAGCCGGGCGTCAGCCCGGCCGAGGCGATGGCGGCGCTATCGGCGGCGGAGGCGGAACTGCGCAGCCTGACGCAGGAGTTCGACGAGGCCGCCGCCAGCGCCAGCGTCGCCGCCGCGGCCGACGCCCTGAGCCGCAGCGAGCAAACGGCCGATTTTGCCGCGGCGCTAGAGGCCGGCGACGCCAACGCCGCCGCCGATGCCGTCGCGGGCCTGGCCGACCGCCTGCCCCAGATGGACGCGCCCGCGCGGGCCGAACTGGCCCAGAGCCTCGCCGACGCCGCCGACGCCATGCGCCAGGTCAGCCCCGGCGCGGCCGCGGAACTCGACCGCGTGGCCGACGCCCTGGCCGCGGGCGACATCGCTGAAGCGCAGGCCGCGCTAGACGACATGGCCGCCAGCATTGAGGAGGCCGGCACAGCCGCCCGAGCCGCCGCCCGCGCCGAGCAGGCCGCCGAGGCAATCGGCCAGTCGCGGCAGAGTGTCGCCGCGGCCGGCGCGGAGGACACGGCCGGCGACACCCAGGCCGCGACCGGCGCGGCGGGCACGGGCGAACAGGCCGGCAGCGGTGGGCAGACGGGCGGTGAGGGCCAGTCCAGCGGCAGCGGCCAACAGGGCAACGGCCAGGAAGGCCAGGGCGCGGCCGGCCAGGGCCAGGGCAGCCAGGGAACGGCCACCGGCGGCCCCAGCGAGGGCGGCGGCCACGTCGAGAACGTCTTCGTGCCCGCGCCGGTTGACCTCAATGGCCAGGGAGAGAACGTGGAGTTGGAAGTGCAGTGCCTCAGCGACCCGGCGGCGTGCGGCCCGCAGGGGGAGCCGCTGCCCAACAGCCCCGACCTGCCCACGGGCGGCAGCTTCGTGCCCTTCGACCAGGTCTTCGGCGACTACCGCGACGCCGCTTTCGAGGCGTTGCCCGGCAGTGGCGTGCCCCCGGCCCTGCAAGGGCTGGTGCGCGACTACTTCAGCGCCCTGGAACCGTAGCCAACTGCTGGCCGAACGCCGCCTTCCCGCCGTGGCTGGGGTGGCGGACGGTCGTCGCGGCGATGCCCCAGCGTCCCAGGGCCGTCCCGGCGACGCGCCCCACGGCAATCACCTGCTCCACAGCGAACAGCGCCAGCAACTCGCGCACGGCCCACTCCCCTGCGGCGATCTCGGCCGCCGCCGGCGCGCGGTTGCTGAACGGTCGGCCGGGCCGATGGGGATGGAAGGGACAGACATTCCACAGCAGCGGCAGATGGTCGCGCGCCCGCAGCGTGTCCCAGAGGATAGTCGCCGTGGCCTCGCGCGCCGGGCGGCCGTCCTCGGCCAGGCGAAAGCCGGCCGCCGCGCCGAACAGGCCGAAAGGGCATGGCTCGGCCAGGAGAATAACCGCGCTGGTGAAGGGCACGCCGGTTGCGCCACAACCGCGGTAGCCAGGGGCTTCGCCCACCAGCAGCGCCCACGGCCGGCGCGCGGCCAGGCGCGTCAGGTAGAGGGTCAGGTTGTCGCGCCGGACAGCCGCCGGGCCGTCGCCGGCGTAGGGATTGCGGGCGTGGGGTGGCGCAGGCATGTCCGCCAGGCGAGCGACGAAGGCGGGAATGGCGTCCACAGCTACAGCGACAAAGCGAACGGGCGCGGCCACTACACTACCCGGTGGCCGCGCCCGTCTCAGCAACAGAAGTTAACTAGTAACGCAGGATTGCGCCGATACGGCCGCTGTCTTCCAGCGCTGGGCTATCAGCGATGATCTCCACGTGCCCACCCTGGGCCACGGTCTGGGCCACGGCGACATCAACGACATCCTCGACCGCGGTCAGCTCATTCTCGGCCAGCGGGCTGCGGGCCAGGTTGGCGACGACGAAGCCCGACGCCTCGTCGATATAGCCGTGATGGCGGAAGCCGTCGCTGATGATGAGCGCCTCGACGCGTTTGTCGGTTACGGCCTGGAGCGTATCATCCAGGCCGACGACGGCGTTAGCGCCCATGGCCTTGAGCGTTGTCAGGCGATCCACTAGCTGGGCCTCGCGCTCAGCATTGACCTCGCGCAATAGCTCCAGTGCCCGGCGTCGCACTTCCGGCTCGCCCATGTCCATGTCCATAGCGAAGGAACCGGCCAGGCAGGTCTGGAGTTGCTTGGGCAGCAACTCGCGAAACTGGGCCACGGTCTCGTTGGTGCCGCCCAGGAACAGCCGCCGGATGGGCCGTGCGGCGAAGAAGCGGCCGGCCGCCGCCGCGCAGTCGCGCAGGTTGCGCGCCGCCACCTCCTCCTCGTGGTCGCCGCCGCCGGCGCCACTCGCGCCGCCGCCGCCACGCCGGCCAACGGCTGAAGAGCCACCGCCGCGCTTCACCTTGCGGACTTCGTCGCCGCTGAAGCTCTCGCTCGACTGCGGCTCGCCCAAGTGGTACTCGTAGAAGCGCCCGTTGACGCGGTCGACGGCGATGACGCCGAAGTGGGCGTAATGATCCAGGAAGTGAGCCAACGGCTTTACGTAGGGGCGCGGCCCCAAACGAATGCGATTGCGAAAGGCGACCGGTGATGGATAAGAGCGGAAGTAGCTGCCGCCCTGGCCACAAAAGAGGGCCAGACCAGGCTTAGACCAGTCATAGCTCAGGTCGAGATAGCGTTCGATGGTCTGCGACTCGCGTTCGTGCTGCGGCTGAATCTCTTTAAGTAGCCCTTTGGCGGTTAGCTTGATGGCCTCGGTAGACTGGCGCGCGCTATCAGTGTCGAGATAGATACTGACCACGCCATCGCCATTACCCTCATAGGTCAGCAACTCTTGCATATCATCCTGGCTAAACATGGATTCCTCCTAGGATGGGTCCGGTTCTGCCGGGCAGCTCGCCGGCAGACGGTCGGTGTGGGATAAGGTCGCTCAGGGCAGCCTACGGCCGCTGGCCGAGCGTCAGGGGTACGTCGAGTTGTTGTCCGTCGCGAATGATCGTCAGGTTGATGGTCTGGCCTACCTCCGTGCTGAATACCAGATAACTGATCAGATCGTCGGAACTGGCAATGGGCTGGCCATCGACAGCGATGATCAGGTCGCCGCCGGGCAGCAATTCGCCCACTTCGTCTACGCCACCCGCGCGCAAGCCGGCCAACGCCGCCGGCGCGTTGGGCGAGACCTCAGTCACATACGCCCCGGTCACCTGTGGCAAACCCAGCGCCTGCTGGCTGGTCAGGTCCAGAGCGGCCATGCGGATGCCCATGTAGGTGTAGTGATACGTTCCGTTAGTGATCAGCGCCGGCGCAATACGCCGGACGGCATTGACGGGGATGGAGAAACCGACACCGGAGTTTGTGCCCGTGCTGGTGCGGATGGAGCTGTTGACGCCAATGACTTCGCCGGCCAGATTGAGCAGCGGACCGCCGGAATTGCCGGGATTGATGGCCGCGTCCGTCTGGATGACCTGAGGCAGCGAGTAGCGACCGCCGCCCTCAGTAATGCGGTCGGAAGTCAGCGTGCGCCCCAGCGCGCTAACGATGCCCAGCGACAGCGACCCGGCCTCGCCGAAAGGGTTGCCGATGGCGACGACAAACTGGCCAACGCGCACCGCGTCCGAATCGCCCAGGGGGATAGGCGTCACGCCATCCGGCAACGAATCCACGAGAACAACACCGAGATCGCTGTCCACGTCTGTGCCAACCGTCAGCCCTGTGCGGCGCTCGCCGTTGGGGAAGACGATCTCCAGCCGCCCCGCCCCGGCGACAACGTGGTTGTTGGTCACAATATGGCCGCGGTCATCGAAGACAAAGCCCGTACCCGTGCCCACGGGGTTATCAGCCGTGTCGTAGACGAAGATATGGACGACAGAAGGATTGATGTGCTCGTAGAGGGCAATGAGGTCAGCTTCAAGATCGGTGGTGATGGCCGGCAGTTGCGCGGGCGCGAGGGTGGCGTTGGGCGCGGTCGTCGCCATTTGTGCGGTGATGGTGGCCACGGCTTGCTGAACTACGACCGCCTGGTCGGGCGTCGCCGTGCGGCCTTCATCAGTAAGCGACCCTTTGCACGCGGCCAACAGCAACAGAGCCAGTAGAACGATTAGACGGGCAGGGGAAGAGCGCAGGAATCGGGCCATTGAAAGGATCACTTATTGACCGGTGGAAAACTGAAGACGAACCGATACCCTAAGGATATGTCTATTCTAGAATCCCGTCCAGTGACAAGTCAAGGGGCAGCGGTGACCACTTACGCAGCTATCAGATGACGAAACGGGCGCGGGCGGCCCCGTCGAGAGGCCGCCCACACCCGTTGTTGCGTTGCGTCGCGCTGGCGACGGATCAATACAGGAACATCGGCTTGCCCAGCACGTGACGCACCTTGGGGCGATAGTTGGCCACGTCGTATAGCTCGTCTACGTCTACGCGCTTGACGCCGCTGGTGACCATACTCATGGCTACATGGGTGTAAGCGCCGTCGCGCAGGGCCACCATCCGTCCACTGGAGCCGGAGACAATGAGATCGACGGCCAGATGGGCATAGTTAGTGCCAACCATCAGGTCGAGAGCGTCGGGCGCGCCAGAGCGCATCAAATAGCCGAGCTTCTGACTGATGATGTTCTCGCCTGTCAGGCGCTTCAGGGCGTCACCGGTGATGTCGCCGATGCCGCCCAGCTTGCGGTGGCCGTAGGCGTCGGCCTCGCCGAACTCGACGATAGCCCCGCCCGACAGGTGCGCGCCCTCACTGACGGTCACCATGGCGTAGTTGCTGGGGTTGGTGCGCTTGTCTTCCATCACCAACGCCGCCAGCCGCTCCGGGTCGAACGGCACCTCGGAAATGAGGGCGCGTTCGACGCCGGCCAGGTAAGAACTGATCAGGCTCGTCTCGCCGGAGTTGCGGCCGAACAGCTCGATGACAGCGATGCGCTCATGTGAGCCGGCGCTGGTGCGCAACTGGTGAATGAACTGGACGCTGCGCGTGACAGCCGTGCTGAAGCCGATGCAGTAGTCCGTGCCATAGACGTCGTTGTCCATCGTCTTGGGAATGGCCACGACGGGAAAGCCCTCGCGGTGCAGCCGCTCGCCATAGCTGAGCGTGTCGTCGCCGCCGATGGGGATGAGCCGGTCGATCTGTAGGTACTCCAGGTTCTTCAGGATGTGGGGTGTGAAGTCGCGGGTAGACTTGTCGGCCGCCTCAGCCTCAGGGTGCTCTGGGTCCTTCAAAAAATCGGGGACATCGTTGGGCTTGACCTTGCCGGGGTTGGTGCGGCTGGTGTGGAGCACTGTGCCGCCAGTGCGGTCGATGGTGCGCACTTCGTTGTGGCTCAGAGGCATAATGTACTGCTCAATGCTCTGCGGGTCATCGCGGTTGACCAGCAGCAGGCCACCCCAACCGCGGCGAATGCCAACAACTTCATGGCCATGGTCAACCGCGCGGTTGACGACCGCCTTAATACATGGGTTCAGGCCGGGCACATCGCCGCCGCCTGTCAGAATACCGATTTTCATGCTATGTCTCCTCGTTGATAAGATGAATGCTGGAATGCAAACGAAAGGCGGCCGCCGGCCAGAGCCGGGAATCAGCCGCGGTTTTCCTCGTCGTTAGCGCTGATGCCCGGCGAAGCCAGGACGTGAGCGATGGGCCGCAGGTCCATCCACCACTGCTTGAGCGGGCGGCTGTGCTCGTAGTCCATCAGCCGGGGCACATCATCGAGATTGGTGTAGACGATGTCGCCCTGCACCTGGCCTATGCAGACGCCGGTCGATTCCTTCCCGCCGATGGCCTGCTCCAGGAAGTCAATGCAGCGGACGGCCAGCCGGGTGGCGAAGATGCGGTCGAAGGGCGAAGGCGTGCCGCCCTGCTGCATATGCCCCAAAATGGCCTGGCGCACGTCGAACAGGTCGCCGCCCTCTTCCTCAAACAGCGTCCGCATGAAGTTGGTCGTGTAGATCTCGTTGGCCTTCTCGTTGCGGATGATCAGGCCCAGCCGCTTGCCGCGCCGGAAGCCGCGCTTGAAAGCCTCGACATCCTCGACCAGTTCACGCATGTGGATGCCCTGCTCATGCAGGTAGACGCGCTCCGCGCCGGTAGCCAGCGCGCTCATCAGGGCCAGGTAGCCGCAGTAGTAGCCCATGACCTCGACGATGAACGTCCGCTGGCTGGCCACGGCCGACTGCTTGATCTTGTCCACGGCCGAAACGATGCTGTTGAGCGCTGTGTCCGCCCCAACGCTCAGTTCCGTGCCCGGCAAGTTGTTGTTGATCGTCGCCGGCAGGCAGATCATCGGGATGTCGAAGGCCGGGTAGTTGCGACGCTGGCCATATAGCTCCAGGATGGACTCATAGCCCGACCAGCCGCCGACCAGCAGGAGCCCATCAACCTTGTGCTCCTCCAGGTGGCGCGCAATGGCGTAGAGGTCGCGCCCCTTGGGGATGGCGCGGTTGGTGCCCAACTCCGAGCCGCCGCGCGTGG
>DAOSMQ010000042.1:0-2123 GCA_035372725.1 Promineifilum sp. (SeqCode) | reverse complement strand
TCGCGCCCCTTGGGGATGGCGCGGTTGGTGCCCAACTCCGAGCCGCCGCGCGTGGCCCAGCCGTTGACGCTCATCCACTCCATTTCTTCGATCTCGTTGTTGATCAGGCCACGGAAGGCATTGCGGACGCCGAGAACGGTGTGGCCGCGGTCGATGGCAATACGTACGGCGGCGCGCACGGCGGTGTTCATGCCCGGCGCCGGGCCGCCGCCATGCATCACCGCCAGGCGCAGCCGGCGTTGCCCCGGCGTTGGCTCGTGGGGCAGCGCCCGCACCAGCGTGCGCACGATGTCGAAGGACTCGGCGAACGAGTGGCCGCGCAGCTCTAGCGCCTCGTCGTAGTTCTTGGCGGCCACAGCGTCAGCGACAGCCTTGGTCTTGGCCAGGGCCACATCCAGGCGCGTGCGCGTCAGCTTGTTGCCCTGCATGCCAACGATGAGCGGCTCGCCGTTGGGATCCATCGACGTGATGGCCTCGATCGCTTCCGCGCCGAGCAACGTGCTCAGGTTGCGGTCGAAGGCGCTGGGCGCGCCACCGCGCTGGACGTGGCCCAGCACGGTGATGCGCGTATCCTCGTGTAAGCGATCTTCCAGGATTTTCTTGACGTGCTCCGTGGTGATGGGCTTGCCGTTGCGGTCGCGCGCGCCCTCGGCAATGATCACCATGATGTCGCGCCGGCCGACCTCGCGTCCCTTCATCAGCACTTCGCACATCTTCGCTTCCCAGTCGTCCACGTCGGGCGGCGCTTCGGGAATCAGCACCCAGTCAGCCCCGGAAGCCATGGCGCTCATCAGGGCCAGGTAGCCGCAATTGCGGCCCATGACCTCGACGACGAAGGTGCGCTGGTGGCTGGCGGCGGTGCTGCTGATGGCGTCGGTAGCCTCGATGATACGGTGCAAGGCCGTGTCGGCCCCGGTGGTGATGTCGGAGCCGAACATATCGTTGTCGATGGAGCCAATGATGCCCACGACGGCCAACGCAGTCTGGCGCGCGGCCATCTTTTTGCTGACCTGGCCGGTGTCGACCAGTTCCTGCACCAGCCCCGCCCACTCGCGTCTAAGCAGATCCGCGCCGGTCAGACTGCCATCGCCACCAATGACAACCAGGCCATCGATTTCGTGCAACAGCAAGTTACGCGCCGCGCGCAGGCGGCCGGCGCGCTCGCGGAACTCCTTGCTGCGAGCCGATCCAATGACTGTGCCGCCGAGGTGGAGGATGCCACCCACGTCGTCCCAGGTCATGGGCTTGAAGGCCTCCCCGCCCTGGAGCATGCCCGCGTAGCCCTCATAAATGGCGTAGACCTCTAACCCGCGCGCTAACCCCGTGCGCACTACCGCGCGTAGGGCCGCGTTCATGCCCTGGGCGTCGCCACCGCTCGTGAAAACAGCGATTCTTTTCATTACCGGATATACCATCCTCATCTGCGTTGGTTTGCGCCAGGGTGCACGGGAACGTGCTGACTGATTGGGCCGCGGGGGCAACGTAGCGAAAGGGGGAAGCGAGTCAATGTGACCCGTCTTCGAGCCTCATGTGCGGCTGTCAGCGTGCAGTGGTTCTTGCATCTGGGGTGTGGGAATGCCGAATGGAATAGTACTATTTTCGACGCAAGAGGCAAGGAGTTTTTCGTGTTTTATTAACGGAACGCGTCGATCTGACAGATGGGCGGCCGAAATCGCTCCAGCACAAATGAGCCGTCGGGCTGCCGACCTGTGCCGGTCTTTGGCCAACGGGCGACTACTCAAGAGCCATGCTGGCAGGTGGCCGCTGGGGGATGGCTAGGCTAGAATTCGAGGCGCGTCCTCGTAGCTCAAAGGATAGAGCAATCGCCTCCTAAGCGATCGATCACGGTTCGACTCCGTGCGGGGACAATGAGACCTAAAGTGTGCTCTCCGGGTCGATGTCAACCACCCACGGCGGCGGGATGTGGAGGTCGTCCAGCAGGCGGTGGGGGTCGGGCGAGTAGATGACGATGTGCCAGCGATAGCGGCCGTCGAGCCGTGTGAAGAAGGCCGGCGTCGGGCCGAGAATCTCCGTGGCCGCCAGCGCTCGCTCGCGCACGGCCGTGGCCAGCACGTGGGCCATGTTCTCGGCCATCTTCTTGGCGCGATCGTTGACCGGGTCGG
>DAOSMQ010000041.1:0-10669 GCA_035372725.1 Promineifilum sp. (SeqCode) | reverse complement strand
CGAGGGGCGACCCGCGCCCAGGGCCATGCCCGCCGCGGTCGTGGCTGGCGCAATGGCCGAACCGACGCTCTCGCCGGCCCAATGCGGTTCCGGCGCGGCCAACGCTACCGCGGCCACGGGCACGGATGCCGCTTCGGCCCGCTCCTCTGTGGTGGCATATTGCCGATAGACGGGGCACGTCTCGTATTGGTGGGAGAGGCAGTAGTTCTCCTGGTGGATGGAGCTAATGGGGATGGGAATGCGCGAACGAAAGCAGTGGTTGGCTTCCGAGGGGAAGGCCAGCGCAGTTCCCGGATCGGCCGGCGTCCCTAGAAAGGGGCACTGGCCCGGTGTGCGATTGACGCCGCCGGCCGCGCCGGGCCGGCGGAGCAAGGGTAGCCGATAGGTGGCGCTTTGAGGCATGATGCATCGATTCCGTTACAACGTGGGAAGCACTCGTCAGGAAACACCCGTCAGGATACGACCTCTTCACCGATTTTGCCGGGCTTGCCGCTGAACATCGTCGCCAGGCCCTTGCCGGCGCGACGACCGTCGCCGTTGACGGCCGGGGCTTCGGCCGGCGTGCTTTCGATGGTGTAGTCGTTCTCGTAGCGGTAGTAGCCGTAGTAGTTGGCGTTCTTGCGCGGCACACGATTGAGCACCACGCCGACCACGTGCGCCCCGGCCCGGTTCAACTGGGCCAACATGGCCTTAGCCGCTTCGGCATGGGTCTTGCCCGGTTGGATGACCAGCAGGACACCGTCCACCTTAGCCGATAGAACCGTGGCGTCGGTGACGAGGAACGGCGGGCTGTCGATGATGACCACCGAGGCCGACTCCACCAGACGGGCCAGGATTTGGGACATGCGCGCCGAGCCGAGCAACTCAGCCGGGTTGGGCGGCAGGCTGCCGCTGGTAATGACGGCCAGGTCCTTCACCTTCGAGTAGCGGGCCACATCACGAATGTCCATCTGGCCGCGGAAGACGTCGCTCAGACCGATCTGGTTCGACATACCCAGAGCGCGATGGACGCGCGGCCGGCGCAGATCGCCCTCCAGCAGGATGACCCGCTTGTTGGCCTGGGCCATCACTGCCGCCAGGTTGCTGGCCACCGTCGTCTTGCCCTCGCTAGAACCGGGGCTGGTGATGAGAATGGTCTTTAGCGGCTTGTCGACACTGGCGAACTCCAGGTTGGTGCGCAGCGTGCGGAACGTCTCCGCCAGGGGCGAGCGTGGGTTAGAACTGACGTAGGGTGTGCCCTCGCCCTTTTCAATCCCCGCTTCGTTAACCACATAGCCGACAACCGGCAGGCCAAGTACATTGGCCACGTCTTGCGGCGTCTTCAGCGTATCGTCCAGGTACTCCAGCGTGAAGGCCAGTGTGCCCGTCAACAGCAAGCCCATGATCGCGCCCATGATGATGTAGCGCAGCGGCCCCGATTGAACCGGGACATTCGAGGGCGCGGCCCGCTCCACCTGCACGACGTTGGGCGTGTTCTCCAGACGGGCCAAACGGACGGCCTCGTAGTTGCTCAACAGCGTGGAGTAGAGCTGGCGATAGAGTTCCAGATTGGCCTGCTCGATGTCGCGCAGGTTGGTAGAGTCCTCGGCCGAGCCCGTACTCGGCAGCGGCGTGAGAAGCTCGGCGTAGTTATTCTGCGCCAGTTCCAATTGGAACTGCTTCTGGGCCAGTTCGGTGCGCTTCGCGGTCAGCAGGTTGCGCTGCTCTAGCGTCAGCGCCGCCGGTGGCTGGCCGGCCACGATAACCTTAGGGGTCAGGTCGTCAATGTCCTGCTCCAACCGGGTGATCTCGCCCAGCAGCGCGTTAATCTGCTGTTCCAGCGCGACCTTCTGGGTTTCGATCTGCTCCGTTTGCGCGGCGACAGTCTCCTCGGAGCGCTTTTCGACCTGGTCGCTCAGGTTCGACAGCTCCTGCTCGACCTCGGCCACCTGCGCCTGCAAGCTGCCCTCCGACGACGAGAAGCGCGACGATTGCAGGGCCTCATTCTGGTCGATGAGCACCTGGACAAGGGTGTTGGCGGTCAGCGCGGCTCGCTCCGGGTCGGTGTCACGAATGACGACCTCCAGCAAGCCTGTCTCGCCAACGCGGTCGGCGTGAATCTGGGAGGTGTGCACCGTCGCTCCGACCTTCTGGCTGGTGGCGTCGAGGATGGGCTGCGTGAAGAGCAACTCCAGATAGGTATCGGCCATTTCCTTGTTGGCTTTCAAGGTCGTGGAGGTGGAGGCGCTGTTGTTGCGCACCGGTTCCATCACCAGAATCTTGGCTCGCGCCTCGTACTCCGGCGTCTGATAGATGCTGAGGACATAGCCAATGCCGCCGCCGACCAGCACACCGATGGTCAGTAGCCAAGCCCAGCGTCGCACCAACTGAAGAATGAGTTTGAGTTCCATACCCGTACTACCCTGTCGATACAGTTTTCTACCGCTACAGCTTACATCGAATGCCCCGATTCAAGAGGAAAAAAGGGGTGAAAAACGGCCTTGCCCGGGTCAGTTGGCCCGGCCTCCGGCGGCAACTTCGCTTGCTGATGCAGTTGCGTCCACCCGCGCGGCGGCCAACGCCTCAGCCGTCGCGGCCACGACCAACTCCACGTCGCCCGATGACATGCCCGGATAGAGCGGCAGCGTCACCTCGCGCGCGGCCACGGCTTCCGTAAGAGGCAGTGATGGGCCGCCGTCGCGCCGGTAGAGGCTGAAGAGATGGATGGGCGGATAGTGGATGCTGGTCTGGATGCCGCGGGCCTTCATCTCGGTCATGAACCGCGTCCGGTCGATGCCCGGCGGCAACAGCGCCGGCCGCAGGTGGTGGGCCGACACGCCCCCCGCGCGGGCATAGGGCAGCCCCAGCTCCGGCGCGGCGACCGGCAACTGGGCGCGATAGGCGGCGTCGATGGCTGCCCGCCGCCCATTGTTGGCCGGCAATTTGGCCAGTTGCGCCCGGCCAATGGCCGCCCGCAGCTCGTCGATCCGGTAGTTGTAGCCCGGCGCGACGACATCATAGCTGAAGGCGTGGCCGCGGTGGCGGTCCCAGGTCAGCGTGGTCATGCCGTGCGAGCGCAACAGGCGCAGCCGCTCGGCCAGGGCGTCGTCGCCGGTGGTCAACATGCCGCCCTCGCCGGTGGTCATGTTCTTGTTGGCGAAGAAGCTGAAGCAGCCGACGCGCCCCCACGTGCCCAGAGCGCGGTCGTCCAGGCTGCCGCCGGGCGCGTGGGCCACGTCCTCGACCACGTCCAGCCCGTGCCGCTCGGCCAGGGCCAGCAGCGCGGGCATGTCAGCGGCGTAGCCGCCGTAGTGGACGGCAACAATGGCCCGCGTGCGCGGCGTGATGCGCGCGGCCACGTCGTCGGGCGACAGGCTGAGGTCGTCCTCGCTGCGAATGTCGGCGAAGATCGGCGTTGCCCCGGTATAGCGGACGGCGTTGGCCGTGGCCACGAACGTCAGCGACGGCACGATCACCTCGTCGCCCGGCCCCCAGCCGAGGGCCAGGCCAGCCAGGTGCAGCGCGGCGGTGCAGTTGGTGACGGCCAGGGCGTGGGCCGCGCCGGTCAGCGCGGCGAAGTCGGCCTCAAAGGCGGCCGTCTCGCTGCCCATCGATAGCCAGCGCCGGCGCAGCACGGCCAGCACGGCCGCCTCTTCCTCCGGCCCCAGGTCGATGTCGGCCAGGGGAACGCGCCACTGCCCGTTGGTCTCGGCCATGCCCCTACCCTCCTCGCCCGTTGCGCGCGCTGATCGCACCGTTGGCGCTGGCTGCCACGGGCAACTCCGGCGGCAGGAATGCGTCGCGCAGCCGGTCGAAATCTTCCACGGCGCGCTCGTAGTCGTCGGCGCGGCCCAGGTCTTGCCAGTAGCCGTCGAACGGGAAGCCGCTGACGATCTCGCCGGCGGCGATGAGGCGCTTGACCAGGTCGGGGAAGTCGAGGTAGGCGTTGCGCGGGATGAAGTCGAGCACGCGCGGCTCGAAGACGTAAATGCCCATGCTGACCATGAAGTCATAGGTGGGCTTCTCGATGTAGCCGGTCACGTGGCCGGCCTCGTTTTGCTGGATGACGCCCAGGTCGATGTAGACCTGGCGGCGGTGCATGGCGATGGTGGCCGCCGCGCCGCTGTCGTGATGGTGGGCCAGCAGCTCGGCCAGCGGCAGGGTCGTCAGTACGTCGCCATTGGACACCAGAAAGGTGTCGTCCAGCCCCTCGACCAACGACAGCGGCCCAGCCGTGCCCAGCGGGGCGTCCTCATAACTATAGCGAATGTCCATGCCCAGTCGCCGCCCATCCTGGAAGAACAGGCGCAGCATCTCGGCCAGATGACCCACGGTCAGCACGGCCTCGTCCACACCCGCCCGCCGCATCTGGCGTAGCAGAATCTCCAGGATGGGCATGTCGCCAATGGGCATGAGCGGCTTGGGCAGAATGGTGGTATAGGGCTTCAGGCGCGTACCCTTGCCCCCGGCCAGAATGACTGCTTTCATGATACCCTCCTAGACTTCGTAGCGTCCCACGCGGTAGAAATCGAGATGGTCGCCGATCCACGCCACCGTCTGGCGCAGGCCGTCATCGAGCGACCACGCCGGCTGCCAGCCCAGTACCCGCCGCGCCCGGTCGTTACCCGATAGCAGACGCCGCACTTCCGACTTCTCCGGCCGCAGCCGCTCCGCCTCGGTGACGATGGCCACTGGCCGGCCAACCAGGGCGATGACGCGCTCGGCCAGTTCGCCGATGGCGATGTCGTCGCCCGTGCCCAGGTTGATCTCCTCGCCGGCCACGTCGGGGGCCAGCGCCGCCCGCAGGAAACCGGCCACGGTGTCGCCAACGTAGGTGAAGTCGCGCCGCGTCGTCAGGCTGCCCAGGCGGATGCAATCGGCCGTCAGCGCCTGGGTGATGATTGTCGGAATGACGGCGCGGGCCGATTGGCGCGGGCCGTAAGTGTTGAACGGCCGCACCGTCACCGTGGGCAGGTCGTAGGAGCGGTAGAAGCTCTCCACCAGCTTGTCGGCGCCGATCTTGCTGGCCGAGTAGGGCGACTGGCCTTGCAGCGGGTGGCTCTCGTCCATCGGCGTGAACTGGGCCGTGCCGTAGACCTCGCTGGTGGAGGTGTGCACCAGCCTCTCGACGCCGTGGGCGCGGCAGGCCAGCAGGACGGCCAGCGTGCCCATGAAGTTGGTTTCGGCCGTCTCCAGCGGGTGGCGATAGGAGTAGGGGATCGAGATGATCGCCCCCAGGTGGAAAACGACGTCGCAGCCGGCCACGGCGCGCTCGACGGCGGCCCCGTCGCGCAGATCGCCGGCGACGATCTCGACCTCGGCCAGCGCCTCGGCCGGCAACTGGCGCAGCAGCCCGGCGTCGCCGCGCGAGTTGTAGCGCACGAAGGCGCGCACGCCGGCCCCGGCCCGCGCCAGAGACTCGGTCAGGTGACTGCCAATGAAACCGCCCGCGCCCGTCACCAGGACGCGCTTGCCGGTCCAATCGCTCATGTCGGTTCGCTACTCCTTACTTGTCGTCGGGCGCGGCCCGGCCGGGGAGCCGGGCGAACACGCGCCGTTGGGCACTGGTCGGCCCTGTTGTTCGCGGCGGCTAGTCGCTGACAATCTGCCGTTGCCGCGTCCGCACCTGTTCGCGCACCGCGTCCCAAGCTTCGGCGGCGATCAGGCCATCCAGTTGGCGCAGCCAGCTATCCATTTCCGCGCCGCTGGGCATCGGCGCGGCCGGCGCGGCCGGCGCGCTGTTGGCCAGCTGCGTCCGCAACGACGCCAGCACGTCGGGCAGGACGACCGTCTGCGCGCCGGTCGCGCGGCAGATTTGCAGGATGCGCTCGCGCTCGGCCGGGCGGATGTTTTCGATGGCGAAGAGGATCAGACCGATGTCGTGGACGCGCACCAGTTGGGGCACGTCAACCGTCGGCCCCAGCACGCGCAGGCCGCCGACGCGCGCCCCCAGCTTGCGCGGCGCGTCGTCCACCAGGCCAATGATGGAAAAGGCCTGGCCGGCTTCCAGCTTGCGCAACAGGTAGGCGGCCATGTTGCCGGCCTCGCCCGCGCCGATGATGAGCACGCGCTCGCCGACGGCCAGTGTGCCGCCGCGCAGGGCCATCCAGTACTGCGACAGGCCGGTGATGACGCGCATCCGGTAGCGCAGCAGCAGGAAGCCGGCAAAGGCCAACAGGCCGCTGACGACGATCAGGCCGGACGGCAGCAGGCGGTGGCCCAGATAGGGCACAGGGATAGCCCGCGGCTGCCATAACCAGTTGGTGGCCAGCAGAATGGCCGTCGTCAGGCCGGAGGAGATGGCCAGGGTGATGGCGTCTTCGGAGTCGGCGCGCGACCAGACGATGCGGCCGACGCCGAGCACGCCGTTGACAAGGCTAAAGATGAGGGCGATGGCCAGGGCCACGCCCAGCGCCAGGCTGGGGCCAAGCTCCAGCGGGCCGTTGCTGCGCCAGATGATGCCCGTGGCCGCCACGGCGACGAAGGCCACCACACTGTCGAGGACGAACCAGGACATGTAGCGGCTGATGAAACGCGCCAGCGGCCCCCAGAACAGCAGGTGCTCCGGCACCTGCCGCGTCTTCAGCCGCGGCAGCAGGGTCATCAGCGTCCAGAACAACACGTCCAGGTCGGTCAGGAAGGAGCGGTGGTGGACGTAGATGAGGTCCAGGCGCAGCTTGCTGGGCAGAATGATCCTCAGATATTGATCGACCACGTTGCCCGACGAGAGCATGCTTTCCTCGTCCCGATAGAGGACGGACGCCGGGCTGGTGATGCCGGGGCGAACGGAGAGCAGCACCTCGCGCACATCGGCCGGCCAGTGGCCGACGAAATCGCGGTCTTCTGGCCGCGGCCCCACCAGGCTCATGTCCCCCTTGAGGACGTTCCAGAGCTGCGGCAGTTCGTTGACTTTCGTCTCGCGCAGCCATTGGCCAAAGGGAGTGATGCGTGGGTCGCCCTGGCCGGTCACGCGCGGGCCGTTGTAGCTGTCGCCTGTCTCGTACATCGTGCGGAACTTCAGGATGCGGAACGGCCGGCCGTGGCGGCCGGCGCGCTCGCCCCAATAGAAGACCGGCCCCGGCGAATCGCGCTTGATGAGCACGGCCAGCAAGACGAGACCAGGCAAGAGGACAAGGACGCCCAGCGCCGCGATGGTCACGTCGAGCGTGCGCCGCGCGATGTTGTCCACCGTATGCCGCAGATCGGTTAGCCCGCTGCGGAGCTTGGCGTCAATCACTGGTTGCGAAGCGATGCTCTCGTTCATAACTCACCGGTTGGGCCGGATGGCTGCCAGGTAGTGGGTGTTAAAGATGCCCAACCTCTCCAGGCTGAGCGCCGCCACCCATGAAAACGGTACAAGATGATTCGTCAACGGCGGCGCGAGGGTGATCCGCTCGAAAACGTACTGGCTATCCGGAAAATACTGCCGGATTTCGCGCGGACGGATGCCCCGGGTCTGTCGGTTTGTGGGGTTGAGCCAGAAGTCGTACCACAGGAGTAGCCCGCCTGGCCTCAATACCCGTCGCATCTCATTGGCGACAGTATAGCAAAGCCCCTGATCCAAAATCGATGAAAACATCGTGAATTGCAGAACCAGATCGAAGGATTGGTCGGGGTAAGGCAGGCTGCGGCCGTCGGCGCAAGTGACGGCCACGTGGGGCAGCCGTCGCCGGGCCACAGCGACGCGCTCGCCCAGCAGGTCTGTGCCGTGCAGCCGTCCGGCGTCGGCTCCATAGGTCAATAGCTCCAGCAGCACGCCGCCGGAGCCGCAGCCGACCTCCAAAATGTCGTGCCCGGCCAGCGGCCACAGCCCCTCGCGCCGCAAGCGCCGCAGGACGGCCCGCTGTCGCCCCTGCATGATGAACAGGTGCGCGGGGTTGCCCAGCGAGTACCTCTCGCTGTGCCCCTGGCGACGGGCGTAAATCTCATGAACGCGCTGCCTCTCGGACATAGCTACCAGAACTGAGAATCGTGGTCGGCGGCCGCTGCTGGCTAGGCCACCTCGCTCCATACACCCTGCTCAGAGTCATAGGCCAGCCGCACCGTCGTCCCGGCGGCCACATCGCGGCGGGCCGCCCCGCCGGCCAGGCGAATGTTGCCGCTGGCCAGGAGGGCGAAAGGGGTCACCGCCGTCAGACGGATCGTCCCGCTGAAGAGCGGGTCGGCGATGCCGTCCGCGCTCCACCAGTGCAGGGCGCTGATTTCGCCCGGGGTGCTGATCTCGTAGGCGTCGTAGTTGCTACTGACCACCGTCGTCGCCGCGGCCACCAACCCCAATGGAGCCGGCCCGGCCACGGGCAACAGGCGCGCGTAGAAGGGCGCTTGCGGGGCGTTGACCACCACCATGGGGCTGGCGCTCTGCCAGTCGTTGATGCGGTTGTTACCGCCACTGATGCGTCCGCGCCAACTGTTGCCCGGCCCGTCGTCGACGTAGAACAGGCCACCGCCGGTCACCGACTGGAACGTACAGTCGTCGATGCGCAGCGCGGCCCCGTCGCTCAGCGTGCCGCTGCTGCGCTGGCAATGGATGACGGCCCGGTCGCTGGGGGCGCGGCCGTGGAAACGGCAGTTGGCGATCGTCGTCTGGCCGTCCTCAACCTCGATGCTGATCGCCTGCGAACCGTTGTCAGGGCGGACGTAAAAGAGGCAGTTGCTGACTGTCGAGACGTTGCTCGCGCTCTTGCCCAGGGCCAGGATCGAGCCGGAGCCTTGATGGTAGAACTGGCAATTGGCGATGGTGGCCGTGATGTCAGCCAGACGCAGGTCCACGTAGGGCAACACGTCGCGCTTAGGGGCGAAGATGCAGTTGCGCATCGTCACTTCCCACGGCTCATTCTCAATGGAGGCCACAAAAGCGCTGTTGCTCTGGGCGTCGCGGTTGTTGGTGAAGTAGCAGCCGTCGATCAGTACGTCGGAGCGGATCTGGATGGCGTTGCTGCACTCGAACAGACAGTTGACAATCTCCGGACGGGGGTGCGTCGTCGGCCCGCCGTGGGTGATAATGCCCCGGCCGACGTTTGGCCCAAACCAGCAGCCGATGAAGCGCTGGTACTCCGGTTCCCCGGAGATGGCCGAGCCTTGCAGGTGGAACGACCAATTGGGCGTGCCGTCAAAGCGCGTGTTCTCGATGTGAACCGAGTTATGGGGGTGGCAATAGACCAGGTGGTTGCTGACGTTGTCGTGGAAGTAGCTGTCGTAGACGTGCAAGCGCTTGTGGCCGGTCTCGGCCGTCCAGAAGGCAACACAGCACTCCGTCCGCGGGCTGAAATCACAGTCGCGGATGGCCAGGAACAGCTCGCCGCGGCTGTCACCAGAGCCAGAGGAGCCGGCCATGGCCACGTGGGTGAAGCCGTCGGCATCCACCGCTTCGATCAGGCACTGGTGGTCGGCCGGGCCGCTCTGGAAGTTGAAGCCGTGGAGCGCGTAGCCGTCGGGCGCGGCGTCTTCTTCCAGTCGCAGGTCGGCGGCTTGGAAGCGCACGCCGTTGTGGACATAGAAGCCCGAATAAGTCGCGCCCGCCTGTGGCCCGGCGACGGTGAAACGCAGCAAGGTCGTTGCCCGACCCGCGCCGACGATGGCCAGATCGCCGGGCACGTCCAACTGGGGATTGGCGTTGTCCAACTCGAGACGATAGAACGACGCCGGCTGCGGCACCCAGAGCGGTTTGCGCTGCTGGATGGCCGCGGCAATGGCTGCCTGAAAGGCGGCGCGGTCGTTGCTGACGCCGTCGCCCTTGGCCCCAAACGGCGCGGCGGTCACGTCAACGGCCGCCCCCGCCTGGGCGCGCGGGAGCGCCAGGCCCAGTCGGCCCAGCTTCGGCGCCCCGCCCAGGACAAGCCCCGCTGTCAGCGCGCCCGCGCCGTGGAGAAACTGCCGCCGCGAGAAGTTCAGAATGTCATTGACCTGTGGGTCGTCCATGTTCACCTGCTTGCGGACGTCGGGGGTAATGGATGGGCCAACCGTCCGCGGCCACTTTCGAAAGACTGCGCGTCGCTGCCCGACGCTATCGGCTCTGCGGCGCGGGGCGGCCGGCGGGGCCGGCAAACCGATGGCGAAATCGGGCCAGGCCCGCCAGAAAGCCCAGCCCGTAGCTCAGATGCAGAATCGGATGGATGAGCAGCAGCCGCGGCGCGTGGGCGCGGCTGACGGACAGCGAGGCGACCACGTTGGCCGCCAGATAGAGGCCCACCACCACGGCCAACAGGGCGCGGAACGGCCGCCACACCAGCCCCAGCGCCGCCGAGCCAAATAGCCCGACGACAAAGGCCGGCGGCACAAACTGCCGCGCCCGCATCTGTCGCGGGTGCTTCTGCATCACGCGCACCTTCCAGTAACCGTACTGGTAGTATTGCCGCCAGAGCGAGCGCATCGTGCCGCGGCTGTAGTAGCGCGAGCGAATGTCGGGCGAGAGCAAGATGCGCCCGCCGTGCTTCAGCAGGCGGTAGTTGTACTCGTCGTCCTGATTGCGGACAAGCTCCTCATCGAAGGGGCCGAGCTGTTGCAGCGTGCGGCGGCGATAGGCGGGGAAGGCCACTGTCTCCACCAGCATCTCCCGGTCGTCGATGGTGCGGAAGGCCGAGCCGCCGACGCCGAACCAGGAACTCATGGCCAGGGCAATGGCCTGGGCCTCGTCCGTCTCGCCGATGGTTTCGATGGGGCCGCCGACGGCGTCGATGGGCGTGCCCTCATG
>DAOSMQ010000040.1:0-10670 GCA_035372725.1 Promineifilum sp. (SeqCode) | reverse complement strand
CCGCCGGCATTAAGAACACCAGTATTCACAACACATTGGTTGACATGCTGGGCAAGCCCATTGCCGAGTGCAACGCTCTTTGCATCGCCACCGCGTTGTACGCCATACCCAACGGTGCCGTCCTGGCGTGGGAGTTCATCAGCGGCCACGAACCCAGGTGCCCCATGTGCGAATTGGGTTGGAAGTCCCTGGGAGTGCTGGAACTCACGGCGCTCCCCAGCATCAAAGAAGAATATTGGCGGCCCATGGTCCAGGAGACCGACGTTTTGCTAGTGAGTGGTGGCGACCCCGTATATCTGAGCTACTGGATGCGGCAGTCCGGGTTGGCAGACCTCTTGCCGTCGCTGCGCGCGGTCTACGTGGGAATGAGCGCCGGGAGCATGGTGATGGCTCCTAACATAGGCCGGGAGTTCGTCAGCTGGACTCAGTCCCCTGAGGGCGACAAGGGACTGGGAATGGTCGATCTGGCGATCTTTCCGCACCTGGATCATGAGGAGTTGCCGCACAACACGATGGCCAATGCCGAACGATGGGCGGCCGGCATACGGACACCGGGGTACGCGATTGACGACGAGACCGCCCTCAAAGTGATCGACGGAGCCATTGAAGTTGTCTCCGAAGGCCACTGGAAACGGTTTGCGCCCTAATAGGGATATGTCCGAGTACATCGAGATCGATGCCGAAGTGGGCGACGACGGGCTGATTGTCTTCGAGACCAATCTGCCACTGACAGCCGCGGGCCAGGAAGAGCGTTATGATTCGCCGGCGGCGCTGGACGAAGGCTCGCCCGTGGCCCAGGCGCTGTCGGTCGTGCCCGGCATCGCTGGCCTGACGATCAGCGGCGGCCGGATGATCCTGGCCGCCGCTGTTGATGCCGATTGGCACGCCATCATCGCCGACGTAACCGCCGCGCTGAAGGAGTTCTTTCTCTAGCCGGCCTTGTCTTTGGTCTTGATGGCCAGTTGCAGCTCGTCCAGCTGTCGCGGCAGGACTGCCGAGGGCGCGTCGGCCATCAGGTCAGTCGCCTGGGCTGTCTTGGGGAAGGCCATCACTTCGCGAATGTTCGGCTCTCCGGCCATCAGGGCCACCAGCCGGTCGATGCCGGGGGCGATGCCGCCATGGGGCGGCGCGCCGAACTCGAACGCCTCCAGCAAGTGGCCGAACTGTTCCCGCGCCTGTGTCATCGAGAAGCCGATCAGCGACATGATCTTGGCTTGCAGCTCCTGGTCGTGAATTCGGATGCTGCCGCCGGCGACCTCGTAGCCGTTGCAGACCAGGTCATATTGCTGGCTGAGCACGGCCGCCGGGTCGCTATCGAGCAGGGGAATGTGCTCCGGCTTGGGCGCGGTGAACATGTGGTGGCTGGGGGCGAAGTGGCCCTCTTCCATCTCTTCCTCAAACAAAGGGAAGTCGATGACCCAGGCGAAGGCCAGTTGCTTCTGGTCGGTGTAGCCTAGCCGGCGGGCCAACTCCGTGCGCAGCGTGCTGAGCACATTGTGAACGATGGCTTTGCTGTCGCTGGCAATGAGGATCAGGTCGCCCGGTTTGGCCTCCAGGCGCTCGGTAAGGGTGATGAGTTGATCGACGGTGAAGAATTTGGCAATGGGGCCGCGAATCTCGCCGCTGTCGGGCTGGATCGCCAGCCAGGCCAGCGCCTTGGCCCCCTGGGCGCGGGCCATGCTTTCCAGGTCGTCGAGCTGCTTGCGGCTATAGGTGGCGCAGCCGGGCGCGCAGATGGCCTTGACGCGCTTGCCCGCGGCGACGTTCTCGGCGAAGACGCGGAAGGCGCTGCGGCCGGCAATGTCGCCGATGTCCACAAGCTCCAGACCATAGCGCAGGTCGGGCCGGTCGGTGCCGAAGCGCTCGGTGGCCTCGGCGTAGCTGAGGCGGGGAAACTGGGTGTGGGCCAGGGGCACGAGGCTGACCGCCTGCACCATGCCGACCATGAGCGCCTCGATCAGGTCGAGAATGTCGTCGCGCTCGACGAAGCTCATTTCCATGTCTAGCTGGGTGAATTCCGGCTGGCGGTCGGCGCGCAGGTCTTCGTCGCGGAAGCAGCGGGCGATCTGGAAGTAGCGCTCGTAGCCGGCGACCATCAGCAACTGTTTGAGTTGCTGCGGGCTTTGGGGCAGGGCGTAGAACTTGCCGGGGTGGACGCGACTGGGCACAAGATAGTCGCGCGCGCCCTCCGGCGTGCTCTTAAAGAGGATGGGCGTCTCCACTTCGATGAAGCCGCGGCTGCCCAGGAAATCGCGGATGAACTTGACCGCGTTGTGGCGCAGGATGAGGTTGCGCTGCATTCGCTCGCGGCGCAGGTCGAGGTAGCGGTAGCGCAGGCGAGTGGTTTCGTCGACGGGGTCGTCGCGGTCGATGGCAAACGGCGTGGTCTTGGCCGGGTTCAGGACGACGACGCGGTCGGCCAGCACTTCGACGTCGCCGGTCGGCATCTGGCTGTTCTCCTGGCCGGCGGGGCGAGCGCTGACCTGGCCGCTGACCTGCACGACGTACTCGCTGCGCACGCCCTCGGCCGCGGTGAAGGCCGCGCGCGAGCGGCCGGCGTCGATGACCACCTGCGTCTTGCCCGCGCGGTCGCGCAGGTCGATGAAGATCACGCCGCCCATGTCGCGCCGGCGATTGACCCAGCCCGCCAGGGTGACGGTCTGGCCGATGTGTTCGCGGCGAAGCTCGCCGCAGCTGTGCGTCTTCAGCATTGCTATCCTTCCTCAAAAATGAGCGCCAAGGCTGTGATGATGTCGCCCCTCGATCCACGATCCGGCGCGAGGCAAGGGCCGATTCTAGCATAGCCCGCGCGCGGACACAACGCCGGCCGCGACGCGGCATTTAGTAGAATTGGTTCATAAAAATTGACTTTCCGCGCCATCATTGCTAGAATCCGCCCGTATCATCAACGGCATGACAAGGCCGATTGTGGCGAGGACTTGAAGAGACATGGATGTACAACACGTAGAGACTGTCCAGACAGAAACCGTTTATCTGACCGAATCGGCCGCGGCGACGGTTCGCAACCTGCTGGTCCAGAAAAACGTGCCCGACTATGGCCTGCGCGTCTTTGTGGCCGGCGGCGGCTGCTCCGGCATGCAGTATGGCATGGCCCTGGAGGCCGAGGCCCGCGACTATGATCACGTTATTGAGCACGACGGCGTGAAGATTTTCATCGACCCGACCAGCATGATGTATCTCGACCAGGCGACCATTGACTACGTCGATAGCATCATGGGCGGCGGCTTCAAAATCGAGAACCCCAACGCGGTGACTTCCTGCGGCTGTGGCTCGTCGTTCAAGGCCAAGAATGGCGGCGGCTACGAGGGCGCGTCCGGCGGTGGTTGCGGCTGCGGCAACTGAGAGCCAGGCAGATTTGTGATTTGTTGAGGGTGTCGCCACTGTGGCCGACACCCTTTTTGTTTTCCATCGGTTGTGAAGGGAGGCCGGTCATGAGCACACGCTACTTTACTGTCGAAGAAGCCAACGCACTTTTGCCGGAGTTAGAGCCGTTGGTCGGCCGCGTCTTGGCCCTGCGGGCGCGGGCCAGCCATGACAGCCGGGCCATGGGGTCGCTGCTGGGCGACCTGAGCAGCGACCTCGGCGGGCCGCTGGCGACGCGCCTGGCGGGCGAGTTCGCCGAGATCGAAGACCTCATTGCCCGCATTCAGGCCTACGGCTGCGTGCTTAAGAGCCTGGAGGCGGGCTTGCTCGACTTCCTGGCCGAGCGCGACGGTCGGGACGTGCTCCTCTGCTGGCGCTATGGCGAACCGGCTATTCAGTACTACCACGAAGTGCACAGTGGCTTTCAGGGGCGACGGCCCATCTAGCGCGCCGCGCCCACCCCTGACGTTACGACCACAGGCGATCGACCGATCGCCTGTGGTCGTTTTTGGTGGGCAAAATGCCACGAAACTATTGACAAAACATGGACAAATGCTATACTACTCATCGTGTTGTCCAGCAAAGGTGGACAGCCAGGTAAGACAAAAAGAACGAACACGGGCCAGAAGGCTGGCGCTGTGCGAAACATGAAGGAGTCAACAATGTACAACGCGAACGATACGCTCGGCCCGAACAATGGCAATGGACATCGGCGCGACTTTGAGACAGCGCTTCTGGTGCACCCCAATGGCCACGGCCACACCAACCCGTTGGCGCTGGCCCAGCCATTTGTGCCTGTGGCGGTCGAGCGCAAGCTGGCCATTGAGAACGCCGTGCGCGACATTCTGGTGAACGTCGGCGAAGACCCACAGCGCGAGGGCCTGCAGCGGACACCCCATCGCGTTGCCAAAATGTGGGGCGAAGTTCTGGAGGGGTACGAAATTGACCCCGTGGCCCTGGTCAACGACGCGCTGTTTGATGTGGAATACGACGAAATGGTCGTGGTCAAGGAGATCGAATTCTTCAGCATGTGCGAGCATCACATGCTGCCCTTCTTCGGCCGTGCCCACGTGGCCTACATCCCCGGTGCAAAGGTGATCGGCCTGTCGAAAATCCCGCGCCTTGTCGATATGTTCGCCCGCCGCCTGCAAGTTCAGGAGCGCATGACCCAGCAGATCGCCGACATGCTCGACGATGTGCTGGCTCCGCGCGGCATCGCCGTTGTGGTTGAAGGCTCGCACATGTGCGGCATGATGCGGGGTGTCGAGAAGGAGCATACCCGCATGGTGACCACGGCCATGCGCGGCGCGTTCAAGACCGACCGCGATCTGCGTAATGAGTTCATGGAGCACCTGCGCCGGCCGAGCGGCGGCCTGAGTTAACTCTTCTCTGTGGGTCTCAAGCCAACCGCCCGCGCATCGTTGCGGGCGGTTGGTTTACTGGCCAGTGTGGTGGTGACGCAGGAACTGCTCGGCCTCGTCGCGGCTAACCACTTCGCCGGCAGCCTGCGCTTCCTCCAGCTCGGCCAGCAGCCGGCCCAACTCCCGCCCTGGCCCGATGGCCAGCAACGCCATTACCTCTAGCCCGTTCAGCAGCCGCGCCGGCCGCACGGTCTCTGTGTAGCCCGTGAAGTAGGCATCCAGCAGCGCCCCAGCCACCGCCAACAGCGCCGCCCAACTCTCCGCCGGGCCTGCGCCGTCGTAGGTGGCCAGGTGGTCGGCCAGCGACAACAGGACGACATCGACCCCGGCTTCGTGCAGGGCGCGGTAGTAGCGGTAGGCCGACCGGCGCGACGGCGGCCGGCGCTCCGTGGCCAGATGCAGCGGGCGCATGTGTCCGGCGACGCTGTCGCGGGCGCGCCGCACGGCTTCGGCGCTGAAACGGAGCTTGTTCAGCCGATCAGCCGTCAGGCGCGCGCCAACCTCGTCGTGGCCCAGGAAGCGCAGGCGGCCGGTTTCGTCGCCCGTCTGCGTCGTCGCCTTGCCGCTGTCGTGGTAGAGGGCCGACCAGCGCAGAAGCTGGCCGGCGCTAACGCCGCCGTCAAGAGGCGCTGCCAGGTGGGCTGACAGGGCGAGACGATGGGGCTGCAACAGCGCGGCCACGGCCGCAGCCCAGGCCGCTTCGGACGGCGCGTCGCCCAGGCGCTCTTCGACAGCAACCAGATAGCGCAGGACGCTGCGCGTGTGGGGCAGCACGGCCTCGTGGTGGGGCGGGGACTGCTTGATGTCGGCCAACGCGGCGATCTCCGGCAGCGTGTGGGCCAATAAACCCCACTCGTCCAGCAGGGCGACGGCGCGATCGGGCGCGGACGTGGCCAGCAGCCGGGTCAGTTCGTCACGGATGCGCTCCGGCGAGATGCGCCCGGCCAGCATGGCTCCGGCGGCGCGAGCGGCGGCGACCGTCTCGGCCGTGGGCCGAAAGCCAAGCTGGACAACGAATCGGGCCGCTCGCAGGGCGCGCACCGGGTCGTCGCTGATGGAGTGGCCGTGGATGGCGTGCAGGCGGCGCGCAGCCAGATCGGCCCGGCCGCTGTGGTAGTCGATGACCTCGGCCGCGGTCCGCGCCGCCACCGGCAGGGCCAGGGCGTTGATGGTGAAGTCGCGCGCCCGCAGGTCGTCGGCCAGCGTCTCGCCCCGAAAGCGGGCGATATCGACCGTGGTGGCGCTATTGGGAACGAGCAGGCGGCCAACATCGCGCTCGTCATCCAGCCGGTAGGCGGGCAGGTCTAACCGCCGGGCCAGCTCGAAGGTCAGGGAAATGGCGTCGCGCGGCACGATCAGGTCTATATCATGGCTGACCCGCTCTAGCAGCGCGTCGCGCACGATCCCACCGACCAGGTAGACGGGTTGGGGTTGCTCGGCCAGCACTGGCCGGAGGCGGTCGAGCAATGGGTCGAAGACGAGCATTGGTCTGGCGTGGCACGATTCGCGTGGCACGATTCGCGTGGCGTGATTCGCGTGGCGCGATTTTCCCAAAGCGCCCTACGGCTGATTGAGCAGGTGGGCGAACATCTCCGGCTTTAGCACGGCGATGAAGGGCAGATTGCGATACAGTTCATCGAAGTCCAGCCCATAGCCGACGACGAACTCGTCGGGGATGTCGAAACCGATGTAATCGACCTCGACCGGCACTTCGCGCCGGGCGGGCTTGTTGAGCAAGGTGCAGATGCGTAGCGACGCCGGGCCGCGGGAAACGAGGTTGCGGCGCATATAACCGAGGGTGCGGCCACTGTCGATGATGTCCTCGACAATGAGAACATGGCGGTTGTCGATGGGCTTCTTGAGGTCGAGGATGATCTGCACCGCGCCGCTGCTGGTGATGCCGCGGCCATAGCTGGAGATGCCCATGAAATCGAGGCTGTGGGGGCGCGTCAGCGCCCGGCTCAGGTCGGCCAGAAACATGTAGGCCCCTTTGAGCACGCAAACCAGGTGCAGATCGTCGTTCTCGGCATAGTCGGCGTCGATCTGCGCCGCCAGCGCCTTGATGCGCGCGGCGAGCGTTGGCTCGTCAATGAGGATGCGGGCGATGTCGTCGTGAAGATTGCGCATAGCTATAGCTCCGGTGGGGCGACGGGCACCTCATGGTGCTCGCGACAGCGCGCCTCGTAGACCTCGGCCGCGCCGACCAGGACGACGGGATCGTCGAACGCCGCCGGCCGGCCCTCAATGAGACGCTGCGTCCGGCTGGCTTCTTCGCCACAGATAACGCAGATGGCGTGCAGCTTGTCGACGTGCTCGGCGCGGGCCATCAGCGCGGGCATGGGGCCAAAGGGTAGACCGCGAAAATCCATGTCTAGCCCGGCGCAGATGACGCGAATGCCGGCGTCGGCCAGCCGTTCACAAACAGTGATGATGCCGTTATCGAAGAACTGCACCTCGTCGATGGCCACGACCGTCGTTTGCGAGTCGAGGGACTCCAGGATGTCGGCGGCGCGCAGGACGGGCTGGGCCTCGAAGTGCAGTCCATCGTGGGAAGTCACTTTCTCAATGTGGTAGCGCTGGTCGATAGCCGGCTTGAAGGCCTGCACCTGCTGTCGGGCGATGACGGCGCGACGCAGGCGACGGATCATCTCCTCTGTCTTGCCGCTAAACATGCTGCCACAGATGAGTTCGATCCCTCCGTGCGAATGCTTGCTCATAAGCCTCCAGGAAAATAAAAAGGGCAGACACGTCTTTTGACGTACCTGCCCATTATCGCCCGAAACGGGACGTAGGCAAAGAGGGCGGCTGCCCGCTTAGCTGATCAGTTCCTCGTCGCGCAGCGCGCGCTTGATCTTGATCAGCGCCGTCTGGCCGATGCCCTGCAGAGCGAGCACGGCGTCGTCGCCTTGCTTCAGCAGCGCCAGCAGGTCGCCATAGGTGGTCATGCCGGCGTCACGCAGGGCGTTGGTAGCCCGCGTGCCCAGATTCATCATGTCGATGTCGAAGTTCTCTGGCATGCGCTGTTGCTTGGTGGTCTCGGTCGTCGTCTGGATGTCCTGGCGGCGCTGGAGGCGACGCATGAAGCGATCGACCTGGCCCTCGGTGTCCATCAGGCGCTGCGTGCCAGTGTAGAACGGGTGCGTGCCCGACCAGACCTCAACCACGATCTGCGGCCGGGTCGAACCGACGGTCATGACGACCTCGCCTTCGACGATCACCTTAGCGTCGGGGTACCACTTGGGATGGGTGTTGTCCTTCATGTTGCTTACTCCCCGACCCTCTCGGCCGCGACCACAGGATAGACGCTAATGACCTTGCGGCCAAAGCGATTCTCGAAGGTCACCTGGCCATCGATGAGGGCATAGATCGTGTAGTCGCTGCCAACGCCGACGTTGTTGCCCGGACGATACTTCGTGCCATGCTGGCGGACGATGATCACGCCGGGGCCGACGAATTCGCCGCCATAGCGCTTGATGCCCAATCGTTGGGCGTTGCTGTCGCGGCCGTTGCGGGAAGACCCGCTTCCTTTCTTGTGTGCCATGTTACAACTCTCCTGGCCTCTATCTGGCCGGACTAGCCCGCGACGATCTCGTCGATGCGCAGGCGGGTGTAATCTTGCCGATGACCCTGGCGCCGGCGATAGCGCAGTTTCGCCCGGTACTTCCAGACGAGGATCTTCTTGCCGCGGTATTGCTCCACGACAGTCGCTTTCACGGTGGCCCCGGCGACGGTCGGCTGTCCCACCTGCACGGCATCGCCATTGGCGATGAGGAGGACGTTAGTCAACTCCACCTGGTCACCGACTTCATAGGGCAGTTTTTCGACGGAAAAGGTATTGCCCTCTTCGGCGCGGTATTGCCGGCCACCACTTTCCACAATTGCGTACACCATAACCTCCAAAAAGAACCGGCATCCGTACACGATGCCGGCCCTGGTCAACTTGGTTGCTTGTTCACTGCGCGCTGCCGGCGTGGTTGGTGACCGGCGTCGCGAAGAAGAATTATAGGCGATGGCCGGCGCGTTGTCAAACGCCGGACAGCGCCGAGCGGATACGCTACAATCCGGCCTATGGAGTCGTATCAGCGCGCCCTCGATTATCTTTACGGATTCATCAACTTCGAGCACAAGTCCCTCGATCGCTACCAGGCGGCCAAGATCGACGTCGACCGGCCGCGGCGGCTGCTGGCCCTGCTGGGCGACCCGCACCGGCGCTTCCCGTCCCTCCACATCGCCGGCACCAAGGGCAAAGGCTCGGTGGCGGCCATGTCAGCCGCCTGCCTGCGCCTGGCCGGGCTGCGCGTCGGCCTCTACACCTCGCCCCACCTGCGCGAGTTCCGCGAGCGCATCCGCATCCTGACGCTCGACGACGCCGACGGTCGCATCTCCGAAGAGGCCTTCGTCGAGACAATGGCGCGCGTGCGCCCGGCCGTGGAGCAGACGCCGGGTATCACCTGGTTCGAGATCGTCACCGCGCTGGCGTTCGACACCTTCGCCGCCGCCGGCGTGGACATCGCCGTCGTCGAGGTGGGCCTGGGCGGGCGGCTGGACGCCACCAACGTGCTGCTGCCGGACGTAGCCGTGATCACCAGCCTGAGCCTCGACCACACCCAGCTACTGGGCAACACGCTGGCCGAGATCGCCTTCGAGAAGGGCGGCATCATCAAGACAGGCGTGCCGGTGGTCGTCGCGCCGCAACAGCCGGAGGCGCTGGCCACGCTGGAGGGCATTGCCGCCGAGCGCGGCGCGCCGCTGGTCGCCGTCGGCCGCGACTGGCGCTACGAGGTGACGCGGCCGGGCGAGCAACAGGTCGTCATCGCCGCCGGCGGCCCGGCGCAAACGTTCATCCCGCCGGGCACAGCGTTCCCCGTTGGCCTGCGCGGCCGCCACCAGGCCGACAATGCCGCCGTCGCCCTGGCCGCGCTGGAGCGGGCGCGGACGCGCTTCCCCGGCCTGACCGTGGCCGACATGCAGCGCGGATTGGCGACCGTGGCCTGGCCCGGCCGCTTACAGACCTTGCAGTCAGGGCCGGGCCGGCCGACCGTCCTGGTCGATAGCGCCCACAACGACGACTCGGCGGCCAAGCTGGTGGCCGCGCTGCGCGAGGAGTACGCCTACGACCGCCTGGTGCTGCTGTTCGGCGCGCCGGAGGACAAGAACGTGGCCGGGATGCTGGCGCGGCTGTTGCCGCTGGCCGACGAGGTCATTATGACCACGGCCAATCACCCCCGCTCGGCCACGCCGGAGCAACTGGCCGCTCTGGCCCATGACCTGGGACACACGGCAACCATCACCCACAGCGTTGCCGAGGGGCTGGAGACGGCCCTGGCCGCGGCCGGGCCGGGCGATCTGGTCTGTGCCACCGGATCGATCATCGTCGTGGGCGATTTGCTTAATCATTGGGACACTTTACAATCGGACGCACGTAGCTATGGATGATTTCGATTACTCTCAGTTCCCCGACTTGCCGGAGTTGTTCCCCGAACTGAGCGGCGACCTGTTTGACCAGCCCTTAACCAAGGTCAAGAACGGTGTCATTGAGTGCCCGTTCCTGCCCTTGCGCGACGTGGTCCTGTTTCCGCAGATGGTCATGCCGCTGTTCATCGGCCGCGAGCGCTCGCTGGCGGCCATCAAGGCGGCCAACCGCAACCACGAGAACCTCATCGTCGCCGCCCAGCGCGACAACGACGCTGTCGACCCGGAGGAGGACGACCTTTTCGGCATCGGCACCGAAGCGACCATCGGCCGCGTCCTGCGCATGCCCGACGACACTACCAGCGTCCTGGCTCAGGGCCGGCGCCGCGTCAAGATCGTCGCCTACACCCAATGGGAACCCTACATCCGCGTCCGCGCGCGTGTCATCGAAGA
>DAOSMQ010000039.1:0-10843 GCA_035372725.1 Promineifilum sp. (SeqCode) | reverse complement strand
TTCTATGACCGCCTCGCGAATCAGCGCGCGAAACTCTTCTAAGGTCAAGTCGGCGATTTTCATTTCAGCCATTTGCTCTACCCTGTAGCCCTGTCTTCGCTTGTCTTGCCTAGTATTATATCATGCTCGCTCAATGGCGAGCCGGCACTGTGAAACTCTTTGGTGGGCAACCCGTACGCAGTGCGGACACGGCGGGGAAGCCCTTGACGCGTAGTCGCGTCAATTGTATCATAGTGCTATCATTTCGATGGCAACGTATATGACTGACCTTCTGATCCGGCAACTCCCGGAAGACCTGCACAATCGACTGAAAGCGCGCGCGCGGGCCAACCGGCGCAGCGTAACCCAGGAAGTTTTGATCTTGCTGGAGCAATCCCTGGTCAGCGGCGAAACCTATATGGAGCCGCCGCAACCACTGCAAGGCGCTTTTGATATCGATGATGAATGGTTGTCTCAGGCACGGCAGGCAGGCCGGGCATGATCGTCGTTGACGCCAACATTATTGCCTATCTGTTGATCAGCGGCGATAGAACACCCGAAGCGCAGGCCCTCTGGCGATTTGACAATGATTGGGTCGTTCCTGATCTCTGGCGAGACGAGTTCCTGAACATCCTTAGCACCTATGTCCGTCAGGGAGGCGCCGACCTGGAGACGGCCAAAAAGCTGTGGGGATCGGCGGTCGACTTGTTTGCATCCAAGGAGCGCTCCGCAAGCCCCTTACTTGTCCTGGAGTTAGCGCAGCAGTATCGTCTAAGCGCCTATGATGCCCAATATCTGGCTGTGGCGCTTGAATTGGGCGTCATGCTGCTGACAGAAGACCGTTCATTTCACCGCGCCGTTCCCCAATTCAGCACGACCATGCAGCCTTATCTGCAAGCATCCTAATCGTGCTGAATATCCAGCCGACCAGGTTCGTCAGCCAGCAACGCTAGGCTCCCTGAGCGGGCGTTACGCAGATAGCCCACCACACACAGCACCAATAACCCCAGATAGCCCAGGATCACTGTCAAGATGTGGAAAGCAAACCGCCAGTCGCCCACTGGTAGGAGCCACTGGCCGAGCAGAACCGCCAGCGTGTAGACCGCGGCAAAGACGGCAATACGTCGTTTCAGCGGTCGCAGCCGCGCGTCGCCGTCCATAACGATGAGCGGCACGACGACCATGCCGGCCCAATAGGCGGCCATGCCCAGTTGGCTGGCGTCGGGGTTGCCCCGGGGGGAGTTGCCGATGAGGAACCACTCAACGCCCAGACCGGCCACGGCCGCCAGGATCACGCAAGCCAGGAAGGCCGCCCGCCGCGGCAGCAGCCGGAAGAGCGCCCACACCACGACAAACGCCGCGATCAGGTAGACGGCATTGAAGACCATTGAGCCGAGGAGGTTGGCCCAGTCGCCGCGGATGAGGACCGAGTATTGCAGCTCGCCGACGGCCGCGGTCAGCACGCCAACCAGGACGAACAGGGGCAAACGCAGCCAATGACGCATTGATTTCACTCCGGCCGTTCGCAGGATTGCTATCCCCTACGCACGACGGGCGAAATCGATGTAGCCCGATGGGTTGTGGCCGCCTAGAACAGTTCGCGGTTGGCTGCCACCCACTCGTACAGCCGCCGCACGCCTTCGGCCGGCGAGACGCGCGGCTGCCAGCCCAGCAGCGCCTTCGCCTGGCGGATGTCGGCCACGAAGACGCGCTGGTCACCCGGCCGCCACGGGCCATAGCGCACCGGCACCGGCCGGCCGGCCAGCTCGGCCAGCAGCGACCCAAACTCCGTCCAGATCGACAGTGTGTTGTCCGGCCCGCCGCCCAGGTTGAGCACCTCGCCGCGCAGGTCGTCGATGTGGTCGATGCCGCGCTGGTAGGCGTCGAGCAGGTCGTCGATGTAGAGCACATCGCGCACCTGCCGGCCGTCGCCGTAGATGGCAATGGGCCGGTCGAGGACGGTGGCGATGACGAAGTGGGCTACCCAGCCCTGGTCTTCCACGCCAAACTGACGCCGGCCGTAGATGCACGACTGGCGCAGCACCAGCGTCCGCAGGCCATAGATGCGGGCGTAGTCGCGCATGTACTGATCGCCCGCGCCTTTAGAGCAGCCATAGGGAGAGTGGAAGTCCAGCGGAAATGTCTCCGGGATGCCGTGGGGATAGTCGGCATAGGCGTAGCGCTCGCCGGCCGGCACGATGCCGACGTGCTCCATGCCGCCGTAGACCTTATTGGTGCTGGCATAGAGCAGGGCCGCGCCCGGCGCGCCGTGGCGCACGGCCTCCAGGACGTTGAATGTGCCCAGGGCGTTGCTCTCGAAGTCCTCGCGCGGGTCGGCCACCGACTGGGTGACGGCTACCTGCCCGGCCAGGTGCAGGACCACGTCCGGCGGCCGCTCGGCCACAGCCGACGCCAGCCGGTCGTAGTCGCGGATGTCGGCCTCCACGACGGCGAGCCGCTCGCCCCCATAGGTGGCGTGGAGCCAGTCGAGGTTGGCCCGGCCGCCGCGCCGCGTCAGATTGTCGTAGAGGGTCACGGCGTCGCCGCGCCCCAGGAAGTGGTCGGCGGCATTGCAGCCGATGAAGCCGGCTCCGCCGGTGATGAAGACGTGTTGTCCGCTCAAGTGGTTTACTCTCGGATCGCTCGCCGCCGCCCGCGCCGGGCCGCAGGCCAAGCTCATGTGATTATACAGCCCTCGCCGGTGATACCCTTAACAGACCTCGCCTCGGCGGCCTATTCTTCCCCGCGGCCACTCGGCCGCCGTTCCGCCAGCCAGACGCAGTAGTCCGGCTGCTCGGCCAGATCGACGGTCATGAGCAGCGCGTCTTCGGGCGGGTCGCGGTAGTAGCGGCGGCGCAGGCCGACCTCGACAAAGCGGTACTTGGCATAGAGGGTCTGGGCGACGGTGTTGCTGCGGCGCACCTCCAGAGTGATGAGCAGCGGCTCCAGCGCGCAGGCCAGCAGCAGCAAGTTCAGCAGCAGCCACTCGCCCCGGCCGCGGCCGCGCTCGGCCGGGGACACGGCGATGGTGCTGATGTGGATCTCCCCGGCGATGAGCCAGAAGCCGGCAAAGCCGACCAGCGTCTCACCGCCGGCGGCGTCGCGCAGCAACACCTGGTAGTGGGCCAGCTGGTTATCGGTCAATTCGTTGACGAAAAGCTGCTCCGTCGCCGGCGTGGGGAACGAGGCGCGGTCAACGGCCAGGACGGCGGGGATGTCGGCCACGGTCATGGGCCGCAGACGGTAGGGCGGGGGCAGGGCCAGCATCGCGCCTAGCCCGGCTCGCGCAGGTAGAGCGGCGCCAGGCTGCCGGCCGGGTCGGTCTGCTTGCGCTTCCAGCGCTGCCAGCCGATTTCGGCCAGCATCGCCGCGCGCCGCACCGACTCGGCCGGCGGGGCGATGGCCGCGGCGCGGTTGGTCCGGCGGATGAGTTTGGCCGCGGCGGCGTCGATCTCGCCGGCGAAGGCCACCGGCAACGCCAGCCGCGCGGCCAGGTCTTCCCAATTGGTCAGCAACGGCTCGCCAACGCGCTCCCAGCCACGCTTGGCCACCCATTGGTACTGACCGGCCCAGACGCGCGTACGGCCCGCCTGGGCGACGACGACCAAGTCCGTCTCCAGCCGGCAGACCGACCGGGCGACGATGTCAAGCGTGGGCACGCCGACGAGGGGCAGGTTGTGGGCCAGGGCCAGCCCCTTGGCCAGCGCCAGGCCCACGCGCAGGCCGGTGTAGGAGCCGGGGCCAATGGCCACGGCCACCGCGTTCAGGTCAGTTGGGGCGACGCCCGCCCGGCCCCATAGCTGGGCGACGGCCGGAGCCAGCTCGATGGTCTGCGTGCGCCGGCTGCGCCAGCCGAACTCGGCCAGAATGGCCGCGCCGTTGTGGAGAGCCAGGCCGATCCAGTCGGTTGCCGTGTCAATTGCCAGGATCATCGTGATTTAGACCCCGAAAGCGTTTTTGCGGAAATCCGCCAGTAGGTCGGTGGCCCGCGGCCCGCCGGCGTTCAGGCGCAGGCGGCGGCGGGTCGGGCTGTCATAGCTAAGGGCGATCCACAGGCGGTCGGCCGGCAGCAGCGCCAGAATGTGCTCCGGCCACTCGATCATCACCGTGGCGTCGCTGTCGAACAGGTCTTCCAGCCCGACGGTGGCGATGTCGCCGGCCCGCTCCAGCCGGTAGCAGTCGAGATGGTAAAGCGTCGCCCCATCGCGCGGGCGGGGGTACTCGTTGACCAGGATGAACGTCGGGCTGGTGACGCGCAAAGGCGTGCCCCAGCCGCGGCCGATGCCCCGCGCCAGCGTCGTCTTGCCCGCGCCCAGCTCGCCCGCCAGGCAGACAATGTCGCCCGGCTCCAGCAGCTCGCCCAGGCGAATACCCAGGCGCTCCGTCTGCGCAGGGCTGGTGCTGACGAAATCGAGTGTCCGGTCGTCGAGTATGGCCATACGAGTGGTCGTTAGTCGGTGATCAATGGCTGGTCAAGATATAGTGCCCACTGACCAGTAGCCTCTATCCGGGGACAGTATATCCCAAATCGGCCACATGCTGAAAACAACTGTCGGCCAACTCAGGGCTTTGCCAAAGTCACCCCAGACGCACCGGTCAGGCCCATGGTCGCTAGACGGCTTTGGCAAAGCCCGGCTCGTTGGCGACCGATCACTGCCCACCGCCTACGATTCCGGTATACTTCCCTCATGCGCGTTCTCTTGTTGTCCGACATTCACGCCAATCTGGTCGCGTTCGAGGCAGTGCTGGCCGAAGCCGAGGGACAGTGGGAGCGGTTGTGGTTCCTGGGCGATCTGGTCGGCTATGGGCCGCAGCCGAATGAATGCGTCGAACGGCTGCGGGCATTGGAGCCGCTGGCCCTGTCGGGCAACCACGACTGGGCCGTGCTGGACAAGCTCGACGACGAGGATTTCAACAGCGACGCTCGCTACGTGGCCCGCTGGACGCGCCGTGGGCTGACGGCCGACAACCGCGCCTACCTGAACACCCTGCCGCCCCTGCGCGTCGAAGCGCCATTCACGCTGGCCCACGCCAGCCCGCGCCACCCTGTCTGGGAGTACATCCTCGACCTACCGACGGCGTTGGAGAACTTCGCCCACTTCGACACGCCCTGCTGCCTGGTCGGCCACACGCACGTGCCGGCCGTCTTTGCCCTGGACGAAAAGACCGGTGGGGTGGACTTCGCCCTGATCGAGCATGGCGACGTGCTCGACCTGAGCCGCCACCGCCTGATCGTCAACCCCGGCGGTGTGGGCCAGCCGCGCGACGGCGACCCCCGCGCCGCCTATGCCCTGCTGGACACCGAGGCCATGCGCATGACCTTTCACCGCGTGGCCTACGACATCGCCGCGACACAAGTGCTCATGCGTGAGCAAAAGTTGCCGCGCCGGCTGATCAAGCGGCTGGAACAAGGGCTGTAGCGGAACATTTGGCCTGGCGGCAGCGTCCTCTCAACAGAGACATGCAACTGAATGAGAGCGCCGTGTAGACAGGAGAGAATGAAGATGAAACGCCGAGTTGGATATCTGGTGGGGTTGCTAGTGCTGGCGCTGGTGATCGTAGCCTGCGGCGGTAGGGCGTATGACAGCGCCGCCGTCACGCAGACGGCCAGCGAAACGGTTGTGGAAGAGGCCGCGCCGCAGGCGTATGACGCCGAGAGCGATTTCAGCATGGCCGCGGGGTCGACCGTGGCCAACGCGCCCGCGGCTGAGCCGGCGCAGCCCGCGCAGCCCGTCGCCGATCAGGAGCGGCTCATTATCCGCAACGCCGACATGTCGATCGTGGCCACCGACACCGAGGCCGCCCTGGCCCAGATCGCCGCGATGGCCACCAACGGCGGCGGCTGGGTCGTCAGCAGCAACGTCTACCAATCGAGCGAGACGAGCAAGACCGGTTACATCCAGATTCGCGTGCCGTCCGAGGGCTTCCAGAGCGTGCTGGACGCCATCGCCGGGCTGGCCGTCAGCGTCGAGAGCCTGTCCACGTCGGGGCAGGATGTGACCGAGGAGTACGTTGACCTGTCGTCGCAGCTGACCAACCTGGAGGCGACGGCGGCGCGGGTGCGCACCTTCCTCGACGACGCCACGCGGGTCGAAGACGCCCTGGCCGTTAACGCCGAACTCAGCCGGCTGGAGGGCGAGATCGCCGTCACCAAGGGGCGAATGCAATATCTGTCACAGTCGGCCGCGTTCTCGTCCATCACCGTCAACGTCACCCCGGACGAGCTGGCCCAGCCCATCGAGGTCGCCGGCTGGCAGCCCAGGGGCGTGGCCAAGGAAGCGCTCGAGTCGCTGATCAATGCGCTGCAATCGCTGGCCAACCTGGTCATCTGGCTGGTCGTGTTCGTCCTGCCGGTTCTGCTGGTCGTCGCCATCCCGCTGCTGATCATCTTCCTGCTCATCCGCTGGCTGCGCCGGCGGCAGGGGCGCGTAGCGACGCCGGCGACGCCGCCGGTCGAGAAATAGACGCGCGCGGGGATGGGTTCAGAAGCCCACCCCAGCGCAGGCAACGGGGCCGGGGCAACGCCTCCGCCACGAAGCGAGACAAAGAGGTCGGGCGCAAGCCAGCGTCCGACCTCTTTGCGTTCATTAGCGCAGGAAGCGTTGCCGCAAGGTGAAGGCCTGATGTTGGGCCAGGCCGCTGATGGCTGCGACGGTCAGAAAAAGCACCAGCGGGAAGGCTGAGCCGAGCGTGACCGTCGGATCATCAGTCGTTACACCCAGGCCGAACCACGCGCCCAGCCCGAGAACGACGAAGTAGGCCCCGGCCAGGCTGGTGGCGAGGATGGTGACGATTGGCCCCAAGCGCTGGCCAAAGATCCCGCCCAGCCCCGCTCCGGCCAGGGCCAGGATGCTGCCGAAGAGACCCAGGTCCAGGCCGCTCAGCCGGAACAGGCCCAGGACGACCAGCATCAGAACCAGCCCCATGATGCCGCCGGCCACATAGAGAGCAGACTTCACCAGAAAATACAACACCGACGCCAGGATACCGCCGGCAACGATGGCGACGACCATCCGCAGGGCCGTGTCCAGCCCACTGCCAAGCCACATGACCAGGTAGACGCCCAGAGCGAAGCCGATGAAGGCCAGGGCAAAGCGAAACAACTGGTGGCCATAGGCAGCGATGAAGATGCCACATAGCAAAACAATCAAGCCCCAAAGGATACTGTCCATGATGAATACTCCTGTTGATGGAATGGCGGAAACCGGGGTTCTACTGCGCGCGCTCGTTCCTCAAGATCAGGCCCCAGAAGATGAGGATGATGCCGGCGATCACGACGATCAGGTTGATTATCTGCAACTTGGTGGCCAACACGCCCACACCCATGACCTGGAGCAGGATGAGAACGCCCAGCGCCAGATAGAGGGCGGTACTGATGAATGAGAGCCGCCGCAGGCTGGACAGCCTCTTGTCGGCCAGAAGATAAAGCCCTACGCCGCCATAGGCCAGACACCCAAGCCCTAGAATAGTCAGACCGGGGCCTTCCAGGAACGAGCCAAACAACAGCAGCAGGATAACCAGTAGCCCACCGGCCAGCCCAATCGCGCCGTGGATCATCGTCCAGAGGCGCACCTCGTCCCTCTTAATCGCGTTGAGAGCCAGCCAGAGGCTGAGCGCCCCACTGGCGGTCAGAGCCAGGGCAATGATCCAGCCGAGGAAGAGATGGGTCGTCTCGCGCGCGAAGAACATCACCAACCCCAGCCCCAGCAGGGTGACCCCTTCGAGAAACACAACCCACCAGGCGACGCCTTTACGCCAGGGCATAGCGCCTCTGGCCGTCTCAAGCGCTTTGGATTTGAGTTCGTTCGGCATCCCAGCCTCCACTAGACTTGAGCGATTATGACTGCGCGACGCCGCCGAGCATGGTCACGTGGCGAGTCAGTATAGCATGCAATAGTCAGCGACCAAGAGAATAAATAGGCCCCCAGCGCATAAGACAAATTGCCGTGAAAGGCCCCGGGCGTGTGCGCCTCAATCCTTGACGCGGATGGCGGCGCGGACGGCGGCGACGGTGGCCTGGAAGGCGGCCGTGTCTGTCAGCTCCGGCGCGCGCGGCCGGGGCAGGTCGATGACGAAGCGGTCGGTAATCGTCGCCGGGCGGCCGTTCATCACCAGCACCTCGTCGGCCAGCAGCACCGCCTCGCCGATGCTATGGGTCACCATCAGCACCGTCACCGGCCGCGCCTGCCAGATGCGCAGCAACTCCTGGGCCATGCGCTCGCGCGTCAGGGCGTCGAGCGCGCCGAACGGCTCGTCGAGCAGCAACAGGGCGGGGTGGTGGACAAGGGCGCGGGCCAGGGCGACGCGCTGGGCCATGCCGCCGGAGAGCTGCGCCGGGTAGCTGCCGGCCTGGTCGGCCAGGCCGACGAGGGCGAGCGCGTCCAACACCTGGGCAGAGGTGTCGAGCGCCGTCGCGCCGTCGCTCGGCGGCAGCGCGCCGACGCGCCCCAGCGATTGCCCCGGCCCGGCATGCATCTCCAGCGGCAGACGGACGTTCTCGGCCACGGTGCGCCAGGGCATCAGGTTGTCGCGCTGGAAGACGATGCCGATGGGGGCCTCCACGGTGCGCGGGTCACTGCCCAGCAGGCGGACGCTGCCGCCGTCCGGCGGGAGCAGCCCGGCGATGACGCGCAGCAGGGTCGATTTGCCGACGCCGGACGTGCCCACCAGGGCCACGAATGCGCCAATGGGGATGTCGAGCGACACGCCGGCCAGGACGTGGTCGCGCCGCCGGCCGTTGTTGTCGCTGTAGATCAAGCCTACATCGCGCAGGGTCAGAAAGTCGGCCGTCATTCCATGCTAGGGCTGGGCCTGGTCGACGAAGTCGTTGGTGTAGAGCGCGCCCACATCGGGCAACGGCGTTTCCAGCAGCCCCATGGCCAGCAGCAAGTCGTGGGTTTCCTGCCAGGCGGCGGGGTCGCCGCGGCCAAGCTGGTCGGCCTGCCACAAGTCGATGGAGGCATCGAGCACGCCGCGCCGGCTGTCGTCCAACCCCTCGACGTAGCGCTTGCTAATCTCGAAGGCGGCATCGGGGTCGTCGAGCGTATCGCGCAGGCCGCGCAGAAAAGCACGCACAAAGCCCTGCACAAGCTCCGGCTCCTCGGCGATGGTCTGCTCGTTGGTCATCAGGCCGTTGGCGACCAGGTTGACGTAGTCGGACACGGCGATGACGTTAAGGGCCTCGCCGCGCTGAGCCAGCTGCACCGGCTCGTTGTTGATGTAGACGACGACCGCCTCTGACTGGCCGGTCAGCAGCGATTCGACCTGGTTGAAGCCGATCTCGTTGGCGTCGATGTCGTCGAGGGTCATGTCGTTGGCGAAGAGCAAGCCGACGAGGCCGACGTAGCTGGCCCCGAAGAAGCCGGGCACGCCCACCTGGCGGCCGGCCAGATCGGCCGGGGAGCGGATGCCCGACGCGGCCTTGCTGACGATGGCGATAGGGTATTGCTGCCACCACTGCATGACGAAGACGACCGGCAGCCCCTCCGCGCGGGCCAACACGGCCTGCTCGCCGCTGGCCAGGGCGAAGGGCAGCTCGCCCGCGCCCACCAGGGCGATGCCGTCGGTCTCGAAGCTGTAGTCAAACTCCAGCGCCAGTCCCTCTTCGGCGAAGTAGCCGCGCTCGACGGCGACGTACAGCGGCGCGTACTGTGGGTCGGCCACGTAGCCCATTGGCAGGCGGATCGTGCGCAACGTCTCTGGCGCGGCCTGGCCACCGCAGGCAGCCAGCAGAACGAGTAAGAAAAGCGAGCAGAAGAGGGCTTTTTTGGACACGGATTCCTCTTGAGTGCGATAGGCGAGCGTTTGGCCCATTCGGCCAGAGACAATAACACAAGCCGCGCCGATTGCACAGACCTGTCAGGTGGGCAGTTGGGGCTGTATACCTGTCAGGTCTCCTTATCTTGACAAATCCACTGCCCCAGTTACTATATTAGGTGCATCGAAATATTTTATTCTTTTCGACAAACAAAGGTATACAGGTAACCATTAAGATGCTTGCAAAATCGGGAATCACACGACGAACATTTCTGCGGGCGGGCGGGGCGGGGGGGGCTGGTGGGGCTGGCCGGCAGCCTTGGCCTGGGCGGGCTGGCCCGGGCCGGCGCGCCGACGGCCGGCCACAGCCAGCCCGCCGCGCAGTCCGGCACGCCGGCAACTGACGACCATCTGGCCGCCCACGGTGGCATGGGCACCGTCGGCCAGGTTGACCACGCCGCCAATCAGTTCGACCCGCACGAAATCCTGACCGACTTCGACACAGGCGAACTGAGCGAGGAAAACGGCCGCCCTGTGCGCACGTGGCAGATGTTCGCCGTCGACCGCGAGTTCGAAATCGCCCCCGGCGTCCACTTCCCCGGCTGGGTCTACGGCACACCCACTTCTGCGGCCTCGCGCCGGGCCGGCCACGTCGTCGGCCAATGCCCCGGGCCGACGCTGCGCTGTGTCGAGGGCGAGCGCCTGCGCATCCACTTCACCAACGCCAGCAGCCACCCGCACACGATCCACTTCCACGGCATCCACGCGGCAGCCATGGATGGTATCCCCGGCGTCGGCGTGGGCATGATCGCGCCGGGCGGGCAGTTCACCTATGAATTCGAGGCCAAGCCGTTCGGCTGCCACCTGTACCACTGCCACGCCGTGCCTCTGAAGCGCCACATTCACAAGGGCCTCTACGGCGCGTTCATCGTCGATCCCGACCCGGCTCACTACACCGGCGAGGAGGCCGAGGCCGCCCGCCGCCGCAACCACACCACGGCCGAGTCGCGCGAGGTCGATGAGATGGTCATGGTACTCAACGGCTTCGACACTAACTTCGACGGCGAGAACGAGGTCTACGCCGCCAACACCGTCGCCTTCGCCTATG
>DAOSMQ010000038.1:0-10859 GCA_035372725.1 Promineifilum sp. (SeqCode) | reverse complement strand
ACCGGTCAGATGATCAGCCGCGCCCCCAGAAGGAGAAGGAAAACCAGCACCAGCCGCCGGAACACGTCGGGGTTGATATAGCGGCACAGGCGCACGCCCAATAGCTGCCCAACCAGCAGCGCCGGCAAGCCAATGAGAGCCGTCCGCCACACCGTGGGCGTGAAGTGCCCCGTCAGCGCGTGGGAGGCCAGCAGAAAGACGCTGGTCAGCACGAAGTAGGTTTGGAGGTTGCCGCGGAAGCGCTCGGCCGTCCAGCCGCGGGCGTCGGCGTAGACGATCACCGGTGGCCCACCCGTGTTGAACGCCCCGCTGAGGATGCCCGAACTAAAACCGGCGGCGAAGGCCCAACTGCGGCCGTGGAGGGGCGGCACAGACCAGCCAGCCAGGTTGTAAGCGGTGTAGACGATCAGAATGACACCCAGCGCTCGCGTGACAATGCTGGCGTCCACCCGCGCCAGGAAAAACACGCCGATGGGAATGCCCAGCGCCGCCGGAACCACCAGTTGGGCCAGATCGCCCAGGGTCACATGCGCCCGCCAGCGGATGGCGTTGAGCAGCGTCGCCACGGTGCCGATGATGGCGAAGGCTGGGGTGGCCGTCTGCACGCCCACGAGTGTCACCAGCAGGGGCATGGCCACCAGCGCGCCGCCAAAGCCCATGACGCCCTGGACGGCCGCGGCGACGAAGACCACCAGCGCGATAGCCATCAGCGCGCGTAGCAGACGAACTGCTGCCCCAGCCCGTCGAGGGCGTGCGGGTCGTAATACAGCGCGTGCAGGCGCATGCCGACAGCCGGCCGCAGCAAATCTCCCTCCACCATGCTGCTGAAGGGCTGTCCGCCCAGCAGCCTGTGGGCCACGGTCGTATAGAGGCGGTCGAGCACGTGGTCGGCCAGCAGCAAATGGTGGACGCGCGGGCCGGTGGCCATATAGAGCGTCCGGTAGCCCCGCTCGCCCAGCGCGTCAATGGCCGCCCGACCGCCAACGTCCTTTTGCCCGGCGACGACCACCGTCGCGCCCTCGTCGCGCAGCCGGGCCATGCGCTCGCCCTCGGCCGCGCCGTCGGTGATAACGATCACCTTGCGGCCGGCTTCGGTCAGGAATGATGGGATGGGAAAGTCGAGGCCGCCGCTGATGACGGCCAGGTCAGGGTAGCGGGGCAAGCCGCGCTCGGCCCGCCAGCGGCCCAAATCCTCGAAGCGCGGCTCGTCGTAGACGCGCAGAATCTCCTGGGCCTTGCCCCTGGCGTAGTCGCGCAGATAGCGGCCGCTGCTGATCAGGCAGTCGGCCTGCACAGCCAGCTCCTGGAACAGCCGCCAATCACGGTCGTTGGACGTATCGGTTGGCACCATCATGCCCTGGCCCGACGGCCGGGGGATGGCGATACGGCCGTCGATGCTCTGGACGTAGTTGGTGTAGACAAACGGCCGGCCGCTGGCCGCGCCGATGTCGCGCAGGGCATGGCTCAGGTACAGGCCGTTAAGCGGCGCTTCGCGCGCCGGCGTCGGGTAGAGTTGCCAGATGGTGTCGGCGTCCATATGCATCTCAGGCAACCATCTGCACCATGAACTCGGCCTGGCCCAACTGCACCCGGAAGCCGTCCTTTAGCATGTGGACGGCGGCCACCTGGACGTCGTTGACCCATGTGCGGCGGCTGCCCAGGTCATAGAGCAGGTAGCGGCCACTTTCGCGGCGAATCTCGGCGTGCTGGGGCGAGAGGCCGGCCAGGACGATGTCGTTGTCCGGCGCGCTGCCGATGCGGGTCACGTCGTCGCCCAGCGGCAGCCAGTCGCCGCCACCCTTTGTTGGCACGAGCCAGGCGTGGGGCGTTGGCCGGCTGGGGCGGGCCACGGGCGGCGGCACGGCCGGGGCAGCGGGCGCGGCGGCGGCCCGGGGGGCTGGCGTTGCGCTCGCCGGGCGAGTCACAGGGGCGGGGGCGGCGGTGGCTTCCAGGGGATCGAGTGTTACTTCCACGCCGCCAAAGCCTCGCGCCAGGAGGTTATAGATGAGCGCGCCGAGCAGGGCCGACAGCCCGGTCAGCAACATGCCCGCGGCGGCCGTGGCCAGCGCGACGACGAGCACCAGGCCCGCCTCGCGCGCGCTCAGAGCGGCCATGCGCGTCTGCGCGTCGCTCAGTTGCAGCACGGGCACAAGGTCAATAGCCACGCCGTCGGTCAGGGGCAGAGGCAGCACAAAGCTGAGCGACGCCAGCCAGAGGAGCAGCCGTTCGACGGCCGCGCGCGCCAGCAAGCCTAGCAGCACTCCCGGAACCAGCCAGCCGGCCAGGCCGAGCAGCAGGCCATATAACAGAGCCGATAGCGGACTGACGCGACGGACAGCGTAACGCATCCCTCTATAGTACCTGATCCCTGTTTCCAGGGCACATGCTGGTCAGCGCGCCCGGCGAGACCAATCGAGGACGCCGCGCGCGCCGACTTGCTTCTCCATGTCCAGCAGCAGGCGCGCTCCCTGGCCGTAGTTGTCCTGGCGAGCCAGGATGCGCTCGGCGGCCTCATCCTCGCCCACAGCCAGCAAGACGCGGTAGGCCACCCACTCGGCAAAGCCCTCGCGCAGCAGCGGATCGCCCAGCAGCGGCGCGTTTTCCATCTGCCAGGCGTGGGCCAATTCATGCGCGGCCACCTGAAGCAGCAGCCGCCGCGGCAGCCCCCGGACGGCGTAGATGCCCCGCCGCCGTCCCCGCCGCGTATAAACGCCCAGCGTTTCAACGCCCAGCGTTTCAACGCCCGGCGTTTCGACGCCGCTGTGGGAGTCTTCGCCCATGTCGCCCAGGATGTCGGCCAGCTCGTCGGGCGTGACCAGCGCCAGCCCCGTGGGCACGTTGAGCGTCAGGCCCAGTTGCTCGCGCAGGATGCTCTCAGCGGCGCGATAGACGGCGGCGGCCTCGTCGTCGCTGACCACGGTCGTGGCTCCGCAGACCGTACACAGGAGCCGGCCGTCGATGGCCGTCGCGCGGCGTCCGGCCGGCAGACCACAACTCTGGCAGCGCGGCCCGGCGGCGCACTCCTGACAGTATGGCCCGCTTTGGCCGAAGGTCGTCGCCTGGCGGCCCAGCGCACGGCCACAACCGGCACAGATCGGCCCAACCTCGCGGCACGTAGGGCATGCCCCGGCGGCGTTGCCGGGCAGCCGGCAAACGGGACAGCGCGGCTTCTCGGCCAGGCAGACCTCACAGACGGTCAGGAGCAGTTCCGGCGGCCAGGCGGCGTGGTGGAAGCGGCGAGCGCGCGCATTCAGCGGCCGACCGCAGAGGTGGCAGAAGCCTGGCCCCGTCTGGCCCCGGCCGTTCATCGCGGCAGCTCGCCGGGCACAAGCGACAGCGCCGCGGCGCTCAACTCCGCCACACAGGCATCCGGTGGGCAGTCGTCTGTGCCGGCCAGCAGCAGGACGACGACGACGCGGCGCACCGCCTCCGGATCGAGGTCGGGCAAGCGGTCGGCGAACTCCTGGGCCAGCGCGACCTCGATCGTCTGCCACGCAGCCGTTTGGCTGCGCGGGGCCACGCCGGGGCCGAACGGTGGCAGGGCATGGCCCCACAGGGCCGACGTGGTCGCGCTGCCGTCGAGCCACACCGACGCGCCCAGAAGCCGGCCGTTGCTGTCCTCATAGCGCAGCATCAGCGCGCTACGCCCCTCACCGGTCCCATCGGCGACGCCGGACAGCCGCAGTTGCCCACGAAACACCAGCCCGACCGGCGACTGGGCCAGCGGGATGGTCTGGCTAAGCTGCACGCGCCCAGCACCCGACTTACTCATAGCCAGCCGGGGCGTCGGTGGCGCGCCGTCCGCCGTCGGTGTCGTCGAAGGCAACGTCGCCACAGTCTGAACGCCCGTCACGCCCTCGGCCGTGCGCTCCCAGCCGTCGCTCCAGTCGGCGTTGAAATCGCCATTGTGGATCAGGTTGGGGCCAGGGACACCCGCCCCTGGAGCCAGAGCAAGTGTGGCCACATCCAGCGTCGGGGTCAGGACGATGCCGACGATGGTCGATAATGGCGTAGCGGCCGGTGGAGTTATGCTGGTCGTTGGCAGGGAGCCAGCCGGGCGACGAACTGGATAATAGACGGCCAACGCGGCCACGGCCAGCGCCAGCAGAAGCAGCATCAGCCCCAGCGCCCGGTTGGCAACCCGGGCCGGCCCGGGCGCCGCCGGCGCCGGCCCGGCCGGCGGTGGGGCGACAGGCGCAGCTGTTGTGGCCGCCGGCGGGATGAGCGCCCGACAGACCGCGCAGATGCGCGTGCCAGGCCGGTTGACGTGGCCGTTGGGGCACACGGCCGGCTCTGGCAGGCGTCGTCCCGTGCCTGAGTCCGTGGTCATTAACGCTCATCAGCGCCGGCCGACGCCCGCGCCTAGCTCGTCTTGAACTGTAACACGACCCGGCCCAGTCGAATTTCGTCGCCGTCGCGCAGCGGGTGGGGCGTGCCGGGGGCCACCTTCTGGCGGTTGACGAAGGTGTAGTTGACCGAGTTCAGGTCCTCAATGGTGAATTGGCCGCCACGGCTGGCGATCTGGGCGTGGCGGCGCGATACGCCACCCTCTTCGCCACCATAGGGAACGAGATCGACGTCGGGGAAGCTGCCGCTGACCGGGTCTTCACGGCCGATCAGGTATTCCGTCTTGCCCGGGGCCAGATTGAGCGTCGCCCCGGACGACGGCACCACCAGGCGCGGGCTGAGCACTGGCACGCCCATGGCGCCGGGCGGCGTCGAGACGAGAGGCAGCGATGGATCGCTGGTGAACAGGGCCGGGGCCTGCTGGCCGGCAGGAAAGCCAGACCTGGGTGTCAGCGCGTGGCCACAGTTGTCGCAAAAGACATCGGCCGGTTGGACAGGCGCGCCGCAGTTGGGGCAGACGCTATCCGTGGCGGGCATCGCCTCCGGCTCTATCCAGTCGCGAGCAACCTGTGTCGGCGGTGGCGAGGACGCCGGGGCGGGCGGTGACCAATTCGAGGCTGGTGGCGCGGCCGGCGGCGGCGCGAAGGCCGTCGGCGAGGCCATGCTGAGCGGCGTGCCGCAATTGCCGCAAAACGCCTCGCCGGGCATCACGCTCTCGCCACAGTTGGGACAGCGCCCCGAGCCAGAGGCCGCCGGAGCGGGGCCGGCCGAGCCACCCAACACGCCGGGGCGAGCGGCCACGCCAGCCAGGGGCGTGCCGCAGCTGTCACAGAAGGCTGCGCCGGCCGGAACCTGCGCGCCACAATTGGGGCAGTTGATCATGCTCATCTCATCCTTCCCATCCTGTGCGCCTGTGACGCCTTGTCAGCTGCCCAGGTCGCTCATATCCAGCCGCCGCGTGGCGGAGACCAGTCGTTTGGTGGCGTGGGGCGAGAGGGTCTGCCCTGCGCCAAGCTGCGCCGCGGCCGCCTCCGCTTCGCGCGCCAACTCTACCTCGCCCGCGTCCAGCAGGCGCGTCGCCGCGGCCTGCAAGCGCCGGGTGCGCTGTTGGGCGTCGGCGCTGTCGCGTTCGTCCAGGGCGCGGGTCATCAGCTTGAAAACGCTGACCCGCTCGACGATGTTCATCACCGCGCCGTTGACGGCCGTCGCGCCGGCCGGGTCGGCCACAAAGGTAAAAACGATGTCGGCCGACGCCTTGCGGCCCGCGCCGCCGCCGGGGATGTCATAGTTTACCTCAGCCTGCGCCAGCCGATAATTCCCCGGGGCGCGCGGCGGAACGGCCAGTTCGATTAGCACGCTCTGGCCCTCGCTTTGTAAGTCGCCCAGGGTCACCTGCACGTCACGCTCACCCACGGCCCGCGCCGAGAGGCGGTCGATCAGCGGCTGGACGCGCCAGGCGGCCACCGCGCGCACGCCCTTCACCAGCCGCAGGCCCAGCGTGGCATTGGTGACCAGGGTGCGCTGCATGGCGACGACCACCTGTTGGAATGCCTCCAGGATGCGGTCGGGCGCGTCGATGAACTCCCAGTTACCACCGGACAGCTCGGCCAGGTCGGTCAATAAGGCCTGATTCCACTCGTCGCCCAGGCCCAGGGCGGTGATGGGCACGCCCATCTGCGCCGCCGTCTGCGCCAACTCGCGACAGCGGTCTTCATCGTCCCACGTCTCGCCATCGGTCAGCAGAACAAGGCGACTGACGCGGCCGGGCCCCAACCCGGCGCGGGCCTGCTCCAGCCCGGCCCGCAGCCCCAGCGACATTTGCGTGCCGCCGCGCTCCTCGATGCGGTCGATCTGGGCCAGCAGGGCAGCGCGGTCGGCGGCCGGGCGGGCCGCGGCCAGCACAGCGACCGTGTCGTCGAAGACAACGATGGACACCAGGTCAGCGGGCGCAACGCGGTCGAGCGTCAGCCGGGCGGCCTGGCGCAAGTCATTGATCTTGCGGCCGGCCATCGAGCCACTGCGGTCGAGCACCAGGACAAGGTTGAGCGGGGCCTGCGCCGTGGTCGCGCCCTCGGCCGGGCGGGCCTCCAGGTAGACGTAGGCCATCTGCTCCGTTTCCAGGGTGGCGAACCGCGGCCGGTTGAGTGAGGCTGTGATCGTCACTTCGCCCGCCATGCTTACACCTCCATGCTGCCCGATTATAGCCCGCTTCGACTGGTATTCACGGCCGCTAGGCAGGGCTTTGCCAAAGTCACCCACGGCGCACCAACCTGACAGGTGGGCGGCCACGGTTCCGAATGTCCAGGGCCTCAGGTAAAGTCGCGGCCGCCACATTCCGGGCAGACCGTCACGCCGGCGGCCACACCCAGGCCGCAGTTATTGCAGAAGCGAGCCAGAGCGGGGAGGCTTGCCGGCGGCGCGGTGGCGACATCCTCAAAGTTGGGCACGTCACCGACGATGGTCGGCCACTCCGACGACGGGCCGCTGGCCGGGGGCGGCTCCGGAACAGGCGGCCGCGCTGGGACGGGCGGCAGCGCCGGCTCCGCGGCCGGTGGCGCGCCCGCGCCCACCTCGGCCGCCATCTCGGCCACCGACGCGCCGCAGCGATAGCAGAAGCGCCGGCCGGGCCGCAGCGGCGCGCCACAATTGGTGCAATACTTCAGTTCGGTCGTCAGTTCGGAGGCCGCCAGTTCTGGGGCGGCCGGCGGCCCGGCCGCGGGCACGGCCGCCGGTTCGGTGGCTGTGCCCGGCCATGCCGCCTCGTCGGCCGGTAGACTGACCGGGGCGCTCACCAGCGGCGGCAACGCCTCCATCGGCGAAGCAACCACCGCCGGGTCGCCGGCCTCTTCCTCGACAGCGACGACCAGCGGTTGCTCGCCGGGGGTCTCGCTCGTTTCGTCCTCGCGGATCACCAGCATGCCGCTCGATTCCTCGGCGAACTGGGTTAGCCAATCGTTGTCCTCAACCGGCGTCATGGCGGCTAAATCGACCTCGCCGGGCGTTTCCGGCGCGTTGTCGTCGCCAAAGACCGCCGTCGGCCCGGGAGGGGCCAGGCCAGCGGGCAGCGGCAGTTCGGCCGCCACGGGCTGGTCGGCGGGGATGGCCTCAGTCAGACCCACGCCGGCGGGCAGCCAGTCATCGACCAGCGCCGGGCTGGCAGAGAGGGGGGCCATCTGGCCCGCGCCGGCGGGCGACTCGTCTTCGGCCGGCGTGGGGCCAACCGTGGGGTCAACGGCGCTGGCCGTGTCCGCGGGGGCGGCTTTGGTCGTGGGCGGGCGCAGTTCGTCTTCCAGAGCCAGCAGGGCAGCCGCCAGGCCGCCCAGCGCCTCGGGCAGCGATTCGCCGCGGCGATAGTGGGCCAGCGCCGCCTGACCAAGAGCGACGATCTGGGCTGTATAGGCTTGCAGCGGATCTTTCTCGTCCATAAACCAACTCCCTCACGCATGGGGCCGGCCGCTCTAGGCAGCCTGACCCAAGCGCCACAGTTCCCACACGAGCCAGCCCAGCGCGGCCAGCGCGGCGACGCCCAGCGCCAGCAAGACGCGCATTTGCGCCGGGTTGAAACGCGCCGCCGGGCGCACAAAGGCGACCACCACGGAGACATCGCCGCCGGCCCCGTGCTCGTGGGCCAGGGCCACCAGCCGGCTGGCCGCCTCACGCGGCGAGCGCTGCTCGGCCACGTAGGCCAAACCCCGTCCATCGCCCACGGCCGCCGCGACCGCCGCGGAGCACAGCGCCACACGATCGCCGGGTAACAGCGGCACGGCCAGCGAATAGGCCGGCTGCGGACCGACGGGCGCGGTGGCGCGGGCCAGCGATTCCACCGTCGCCCCGCGGACGCGGTAGGCCCGTCCGCCGCCCATGCGGGCCAGGAAGAGGTTGCCGTCGGCCAGGGCCGCAACGACGTAAGCGAGCGGGCCAGCGGCGGCCGTGTCCGCCTCAGCGACCTCGACAGCCTGGCGCAAGCCGCCAGCGCCACCGCGGCTGGCATAGTATGCCGGCACGAGCGCGGCGATAAAATCACGCGCCGCCGCACGCCCCGCGCCGCCAACGACGGCCAACAAGTACCCTCGCGCGGCGATCCATTCGTCGCTCAGCGGGTCGCGCCCGGCCCCAGGGTAGAAAATAGCTCCCTGTGGCGGCGCGCCTACGTCCGTCGTCGTTTCGCCCCAGAGGTCAAGCACGCTGCGCCGTGGCCTTTCGCCGCTCAGGAAAGCGCCTCCGTCTGGACGACGATGGCGGTCACGTTGTCTTCGCCGCCAGCGCGGTTGGCAGCTTCGATCAGGGCATCGCAGGCCGCCTGGGGTGAGGTGGCCGACATCACTAGCCGGTGGATCGTCTCGTCCGTCAACATGCCGCTCAGCCCGTCGGAACACAGCAGCAAGGCATCGCCAGGGGCCAGCGTTAGCCGATCCAGATCGACCGTCACCTGGCGCTTGTCGCCGATAGTGCGATAGATGACGTTCGACTGCGGGTGGTGGCGGGCTTCCTCGCGGGTGATCTGGTTGGAGGCGACCAGGCTCTCAACCAGGGAATGATCGACGGTGATCTGTTGGATGCCATCGCTATTGATGCGGTAGGCGCGGCTGTCGCCGACGTGGGCGATGTAAGCCTCGTCGCCGGCCACCAGCGCGGCGACGACGGTCGTACCCATGTCATTGCCCACCCGCTGGGAGCGCTCGTAGACCTCAACGTTGCCGGACTGGATCGCCGCCGTCAGCCAGGCGCCGAAATCCAGCGGTTCGCCGCCGGCCGCCGTCGTGCGCGGCATCAGTTCGCTGGCCGCGTGCTGGGCCACGGCGCGCACCAGCAGGCCGCTGGCCACTTCGCCGCCCTCGTGGCCGCCCATGCCGTCGGCGACGACGAACAGGCCCACCGGCCGGCTGACTGACTTGTTGCTCCAAACGAGGTCGAGCGTCAGCAGGCTATCCTCGTTCAATTCACGCAACTGGCCGACGTCGGTGCGCCGGCCGACGCGCAGGTCGAAGCTCTCCGGACGGCGCAGGCCCGCGGCGCGAGAGGAAAGCAACGCGGCCAGCTCGGCCGCGCTCATCGTGATACGTCCGGCCATCAGCCCGGCCAGATGGTCGCCCAAAGGGGTGGTCACGCCGAGAGTCGCTTCCGTCTGACCAGTGAACATGCGGTCGATCATGCCGGCCAGGGCGCGCACGTCAGCGTCATAGGTGGCTGTGGTCCCGGCCGCCGCTCCGGCGAAGTCGCCCAGGAATAGCTCGCCATCGCTCCACACGCGCCCCGCCAGCCCGCCGAAGGCCAGCCCGGCGGCGTGGACGGCGGCCAACCCGCGGGCCAGCGGCGCGGCCTGGGCCAGCGCCAGCGCCGTTTCCACCGGCCACTCCATCGCCTCGAACGGCCGGCCGCGGCTGCCCACGACGAAGGTGCGCGGGCCGCTGGCGGCGCGCAGCATCAGCGTGAAGGCGTCGTAGGGCGGGCGCACGCCGTCGCCCGGCGGAATGGCGCGCATGGCCGCCAGTTCGCCCGCCAGGGCCGCCTCGTCAGCGCTCTCCTTGATCAGGCAGGCCTCGCCGTAGGGAGGCTTGCCGTCGCTGTCTTCAGCCTGGTAGACAAAGACACCGGGTGGCCCCTGCACCTGCTGCCCGATGAGGTAGCGGTCGGCCAGCAGCGCCCCTTCGGGCAAAGGCTCGGCCGCGGGCGGCGGACCGAGCGGCGTCGTGGGCGTGCCGTTGCTCGCCCGTGCCGGCGGGCGCGGCGAAATGTCGGTCAGGCGGGAACCGGGCAGCGGCACCGTCGGCCGAGCGCCGCCGTGGCGTAGCGTCGCCTCGTCCATGACCAGCGTCGTCGGCGCGGGTTTCTCCACGAGGTTCAGGCCGCACGACGTGCAGAACTTCGCCCCGGGGCGATTCGGCGTCTGACAATTCGGGCAGAGGATATCGTCCATGGGCCTACTGTTTAGTTCGTCTGGGTCTCGTCTACAAAGCGAAAGGCAATGCCGCCGATGGTCACTTGCCAGCCGGTGCGCAACAGGTTCTTGGGGGTCAGGCGACCGTTAACGCGCACGCCGTTCTGGGAGCCGAGGTCTTCGATGAGGTAGCCGCGCTCATGCCGGCTGATGATGGCGTGTTCGCGCGAGACGGTCTGCCACTGCGGGAAGGACTCGTCGATGACCAGCTGGTTGCCGGGGTCGCGGCCAATGGCGAATGGCGTTCTGTGAATGGCGAAGCGCTGCGACGAATCGCTCTCCAGTTCCAGGTAGACGGGCGCGAGCACGCCGGTCACCTCTTCCGTCCCGATGGGCAGGGGCACAGTGGCCGCGCGGACAGCGGCGCGGGCCGGGCGCGCCGGCCGGCGGCGGCGCAACATCAGCAAGCCGAGGATGGACAGGCCGGCCAGCAGCAACAGCCCACCCAGCAGCAAGGGCGCGACGCCGTCGCCGCCCAGGAAGCCACCCCCACCGCCGGGCGCGGGCGTGGCGGTGGCGGGGGTAGTGGCCGCCGCTGTGGGCAGGGGCGCCAGGGGTTGAAGCGTGTTCGTCG
>DAOSMQ010000037.1:0-10905 GCA_035372725.1 Promineifilum sp. (SeqCode) | reverse complement strand
CGGCGAGCCGGTGACGGCCGAGGACGTGGCCTTTACCTACGGCCTGATGCAGTCCGACGACTTCCCCGGGCCGGCCGAGTTGATCCCTCTGTGGCAGTCGGCGACGATCACCGTCATCGACGACCACCACATCCAGTTCACGCTGGCCCAGCCCTATGCACCTTTCATCGAGGCGACGACGCGCGGCATCCTGCCCGCCCATCTGCTGGGCGACATCAAGCCGGCCGACCTGGACGGCATCGCTTTCAACGCCGCCCCCATTGGCACGGGGCCGTTCATGGTTCAGCCCGGTCAGGACTGGCAACAGAGCGGCCGTCTGCGCCTGACGCCTAACCCCATCGACTGGCGTGAGGGTACGCTGCTGAGCGACATCGAGTTCCGCTTTTTCGCCACGGCCGATGCCTTGCTAACCGCCTTCCACAACGGCGAGATCCATGCCGCCAACAACCTACCGCCGACATTGGCCCCGGATGTACTGACGGCCGAGGGGGTGCGCCTGTTTTCCTCGCCGGCCCAGCGCTACACGGCCCTGTTCTTCAACCTGGGCGACACGGGCACGCCGGCGGCGCGTAGCAAGGAAGTCCGCCAGGCGTTGGCCTATGGCCTTGACCGGGCGGCGCTCATCGCCACCGTGCTCAATGGGCAGGGGTTGGTCTTCGAGGGGCCATACCTGCCCGATTCCTGGGCGGCGCGGCCGGGGCTGATGACGGCCTATAGCTACCAGCCGGAGACGGCCGCGGCGCTGCTCGACACAGCCGGGTGGCCCTTCGGCGACGGCGGGCGCTTCCACGACGGCGGGCTGCTCACGTTACGTCTGGTGGCGGTTGACCAGCCGGAGCCGCGGGCCGTGGCCCAGGAGATCGCTCGGCAGTGGGCGGCGCTGGGCATCGACACGCCCGTGACGCTGTTGCCCGACGCCGACAGCTTGCGCGCCGCTCTCGACAGCGGCGATTTCGACGTGGCCCTGCTCGACGTGGTTCCCCCGGCCGACCCCGACCTGTATGACTTCTGGAGCCAGGAAGCCATCGTGCGCGGCCACAACTACGGCCGCTGGAACAATCGCCGGGCCAGCGAGGCACTGGAAGCGGCGCGACAGCTTATGCCCCAGGCCGAGCGCGCCGTCTACTATGAGGCCTTTTTGCGCCAGTTCGACGCCGACCTGCCCGCGTTGACGCTCTACCAACATGTGACCGGCTACGTTCTTAGCGACGCTGTGCAGGCGGCGGAGATCGGCCGTCTCCAGGGGCCGCGCGATCGGTTCGCGACCTTGCCGGCCTGGTTCCTCAGCTATCGTGAAGTGCCGGTCAACTGCCCGGCGGCAACCCCGGCCGGCGGCTAATCGCTATATAGTGGCTAAGCGCAAGCTACGATGACAGATAGGCAATGATATAATGCTATTCGAGTAGATGGTTTGTCGAGAGACAGGGAGAACGTGATATGTTACCAGGTGGTTGGGAATGGATCATCATTTTGGTGATTGTGCTACTCATCTTCGGCGTCGGCCGTATCGCCCGCGTCGGCGGTGAGTTGGGCAAGGGCGTCTCGGCCTTTCGCCAGGGCCTGAAGGAAGGCCAGGAAGAAAAGGAAGCCGCGGAGAAAAAGCCAGAGGGAACCGGCGACACCCTGCCCAAGTCGTAATTCGCGCCGATGGATAGTGTCTTCGGAATCGGCCTGCCGGAACTGATCCTGGTGGTTGTTTTGGCCGGCATGGTCATGGGCCCAGAGCGCATTGTCCGCTATGCGCGGATGTTGGGCGTCGTGACCGCGCGCCTCCAGTCGGTGTCGCGCGCCTTCGTGCACCAGCTAACGGCTGAACTAGACGCGGCCGACAGCAGTGGCGAACTGCGCGAGACCATTGACGAGCTACAACTGCTGCGGCGACAGGTGGCCGAGTTGCGCGCCGAAGTGCTGACCATTGCCAGCGGCACGGCCGCCGAGGGCAAGCAGGTCATGCGCGAGTTGAAGCAGGCCCAGAACGCCATCATGCCGCCCAGCTTGTTGGCGGCGACGCGCGAAGCCAGGGCGACGACCGCGCCCACGCCAATCAGCGCGGCCACGCCCGGCCCGGCCGTCCATCGACCGCCCAGTCTCTTCCCCGAAGCGACTCCCTCGGCACCCCCGGCCACCGGCACGCCGCCCGCCCTTTCCCCGGCGCTTCCGCGTCGCGTGGACATCACCGACGACCCGGATTAGCCATGACAACCGACGAGCGCCGTGACCGCAACCGGCCCGATGCCGAAGGGCCGGTCATGTCCATTCTGGACCACCTCAACGAGCTGCGCGTGCACGTGATGCGCGCCGGCATCGCCGTCCTGGTGACGACGATCTTCAGCTTCATCTTTGCCGAGCGGCTGCTGGCTTTTCTGCTACAGCCGTATGCACAAAGCCGGCCCGCCGGGGCCACCTTGCAAACGCTGCGTCCGACCGAGGGCATCGAGACCTATTTCCGCGTGGCGTTACTGGCCGGCATCATTCTGGCCATGCCCATTATCTTGCTGGAGTTGTGGCGCTTCATCCAGCCGGGGCTGAGCCGGCAGGAGCGCCGCTACGTCTACATCTTCATCCCCGCCGGGCTGGCGCTCTTCCTGCTGGGCATCGCCTTCGCCTGGTATGTGCTGGCCCCTACGGCCATCTATTTCCTGGCCAACTTCATGACCGAAGTCTTCGCCACGGAGTGGACTGGCGACGAGTATATCGGCTTTATCACCCGGCTGCTGCTGTGGATCGGCCTCGGCTTCCAGATGCCCATCGTCATCTACTTCATTGCCCGGCTGGGCCTGCTGACGGCGCGCACCATGCGCGAGCAGTGGCGCGTCGCTGTCGTCGTCATTGCCATCCTGGCGGCCGTCATCACACCCTCCATCGATCCGGTGACGATGTTGCTGACGATGGCCCCTCTGCTGGCGCTGTATGTGCTCAGCATCGGCCTGGCTGTGCTGGGCCAGCGGCAGTTCGAGCGCAGCGCCGAAGCCAGCGAAGTGCCCATTTCGACGGCCTAATTCGGGTCGATGCGAATGCGGATGCGCCGCGGGGCGACGGCATAGGCCGCCAGCCCGCCCCCCACCAGCCCGAAGAGATGGCCCTGCCAGGAGATAGCGCCATCTTGCGGCATGGCCCCCCATAGCAGTCCCCCATAGAAAACGATGACGAGTAGCGCCAGGCCAATCGCGCCTGGACTGCGCTCATAGAAGGCCGCCACGACCAGAAAGGCGAAGTAGCCGAAGATCAGCCCACTGGCGCCAATGTGGATCGTGTACGCCGGGGCAAACAGCCATGTGCCCAGGCCGCTGACCAGCACAATGATGATCGACACGGCCGTAAACTGGCGGCTGTGGCGCAGCATGACCAGCAGGCCGAGGGCCAGGAAGGGAATGGTGTTGGCGGCCAGATGGCTAAAGCTGCCGTGGAGCAGTGGCGCGATAGGGATGCCGCGCAGACCGACAAGCTGGCGGGGAATAATGCCAAACTGATCGAGCGCGCCGTTGAACAGCAGCCAGTCGGCAATCTCGATGATCCACATCAGGGCCAGAATGATCAAAAGGGGGCGCAGGAGCCGTTTGGTCTGCGTGCCGGCGGATCGGAGGGTTTGTTCGGCGGTGTTCATATGGACATTACGCAACTGTCGCGCCACGGTCGCAACCGGGGCGACCGCTCTCAGGTCTGTTCCAGCCCCAGGCACCAGCCAATGAGCCGGCGCACGAAGTCGGCCGTGGGGTAGGGGTTGCTGTCGTGCCGCCAACGCGGCACTTCTACCTGGCGTGCGCCCGGCGCGCGGGGGATGTCCGGCCCTTCTACGGTCAGTTGCGCCGCTGTGTCGCCTGTTTGTGGCAGGCGGTAGTGAACGATGAACTGCTTGTTGCTGGCGATGATGTGCAGGATGCGGGCCGGGTCCCCCTCAACGACAAAGCCCTGCTCCGGCGCTGTCGTCCGCCCGCTCTCGCTGACATACCAGATGTATTGCCGGCCGCGTACATTGACCTTGCGCTTGCCTTTGGTGCTGACTGCCAATCGTACACTCCTTGAGCTATCTGGATGGGATGCCGGCCGGCATCCGGCCGGCATCCCGTCCACGGCCGCGGCCGTGGCGGCCCGCTCTAGCCGATGCTGCCCATGTACGGCAGCCACAGATCGCGCGCCAACTCTTCCGCGTCGGCGCGCACGCCGAAACGGGCAAAGTAGGCGCACACACGAGCCACGTCGCGCCGCAACAATTCGTAGGCGTGGGGATTGGCGCGGGCGTCGACCATCTGTGGAAAGTCGATGATGACGGCCGTGCCCTCCCAATAGAGGATGTTGTAGGCCGACAGGTCGCCGTGCACCAGATGGTTATTCAACATCAGCTGCACATTGTCCATGATCAGCGCGAAGAGATCACGCGCTTCGCCCGGCGCGGGGGCACTGTCGATGAGCGCCGGCGCGGGCAGGCCCTCTTCGCCGATGTAGTCCATGAGGATGGCATTGCCGTTGTGGCCGATGGGGCGGGGAACGGCCGCGCCGGCCTCGAACAGCTTTTGCTGGGTGCTGAACTCGTTCTGGATCCACCAGGTCATGTCCAGCTGCTTGCCGAAGTTGGTCTTCTGGGCCAGGGCGACCTTTTCGCGGCGGCCCTTCATCAGCTTGCCGTCTTCGCCCCGCAGCTGCCGGCCGGCTTTGTAGATGATGTCGTTTTTCAACGTGCGCAACATACGCGGGCGGTAAAGCTTGGCCGCGATCAGAGCGACGCCGCTGGCCGGATGGGCGGTGCAGCAGTAGACGTTGGCTTCCTTGCCACTCTTGACCCGGTGGGTCACGTCGGTAATCACGTTATCGCGGTAGAAGGGGCCGACAGATTCGATTAGCCACTGGCGTTCGTGGTGGCGCGGGTCGAGGGCAGCGGCATAGCTGGGCACCCAGGCGGCCAGGCTGTCGTCAAAGTTGCTCAGTTGGGCGATCATCTCGGCCGGCTTGGGCTTCTTCTTGCCCGCTTTGGCCTTGCGATAGGCGCTCTTTTCAGTCTGGTAGTCGTCAAATTCCTGATACTTTTCGTAAGCGTCGTATTGATTCATTGCCAATTTCGAAACAATCGAAACGGATGCGGCCGGCTGGCGAAGCGCCAGGTCGGCCGTGGCCCGCGTGGGCCGCAGCCAGCGATAAGAGACGGCAGTGCCGGCGACGGATGCCCATGCATCCGGCTTTCAGCTGTCCGCGACCGCTGGGTTCGATTGACGATCGAAATCGGAGGAACTAGCGGAGAGGAGCGGACGCGCCGACGCAGCGACGGACAACCGTATGTTCAGAGACATTCTGGTTGGCTTGCATGCTTGTGCACCTCCGCTAAAAGATTTGGGTCAGACCTCTGAGCCAAAGACAGTCTAGCATAGTCGCCGTGCGCCCGTCAAGAGGCGCTCGGATTTTCGGATTTTGCCCAATGACCTGACAGGTAGGCGGCCCGATGGCCCACTTCCGCGGGAAAGGTTTTGGTCGCCCACCTGTCAGGTCGGCGCGCGCTGGTGTGCTATTCGACGAAAATCTCGACCCGTTCGCCGTCTTCGGTGTCAACGATGTCGACGATCTTGCCCAACTGACCGCTGCGGACGGCCTCCAGCACAGTCTCCAACTGCTTGCCCTCGATCTGTGGCGCAAAACGAGCGCCCATCTTAATGCCCACATTCACCAGCCCCATCGGGATGTTGACGTTGACCTTGTTGCGGCCGGACTGCACATCTGTCACCCGCACGCGGAACCAACGCGGGCTGCTGGTGCCCTTCATCGGTTCCATCGGCTGGCTGCGGTCGCCCTTCGTGTCCAGGGCGCGCAGCAATTCAGCGCCTTCGGCGGCGCTGATCTTGCCCTCTTCAATCATCTTCAGGATTTGGAGGCGTTCCTCAGTGGTAGCCATAATTTGTTTCCCCTTGCCCACTAGCGCGATAGATCCAGTCGCATGTGGGTGAGTGTCCGCTGGACGGCAAAATTGGCTTCGGCCAGCAGGGCAGTGGTAGTGGTATCGTCGTCGGGATGGTCGATGCGCACGTTACGCCGTGGCAGCTGTTGCAGACGGCGGATGGCCTTGGCCAGCAGTGGGCGCTCCAACTGTCCGGCATAGTCGGGATGGATGCGCAGCACAACCCAATGACTGCGGCCCCATTGCCCGGAGATCGACATGAGTCCGGTCAGACGATCACTTGCGCCGGTTGTGACCCAGGTCTCCAACATGCGGCTGTTCATCATGTCTCCCAGGCGCTGCCACAGCGTCTGGCGATAGGCATCGGTGCGCAGCGGCTCCGGCCAGTTGAGATCGGCGGGCACACACGTGGTGTCCAGGGCATAGGCGTCGCGCCAGCGGTTGCCGGGCAGCGGCCGGATGTCGATGGGGGGAGCGTCGTTGGCCGGCTCCAGCCGGCGCAGCCGCGAGGCCGAGCTGTACCAGGTGGTCATATCGCCAACGCGGACGTAGCTCAGCGAGCGGTAGAGATCGATGGCCGAGGTGTTGTCCTTAACAACCTGGAGCAGGATGGCCCGACCGCCGCGGGCACGCACGTGGGTGGTGACGGCTTGCATCATCGCCCGGGCAATGCCGCGCCGGCGATAGGTCGGGTGCACGGCGACGTTGGCCACCAGGTAGCGGTCCCACGCCTTTGTCGATAGCAAGGTCACATTGCCGATGATGCGCCCTTCGGCCACCCAGACAAAGCCGTTGGCGAGGCGCGATGTGGCCGGATTGAGGCGGTAGAACAGATTGCTGATCTGCGCGCCGACATCGTCGCCCAACAGCTGGCCCTCGTCGAGTTCCAGCGCTTCGCCAAAGACCAACTTGAGCAGCTCGACGATCTGCGGCACGTCGCGCGCCATGTCGATAGGGCGCAGACCTTCATTCGCTCGTGTATCTGGAACGGTAATGACCATTGCGTTGCGCTCTCGTCTCGCACCGTCAGGACGGCCGGCAAAGGGCCGTGCCCAGGTCGCACAGGGCAGGGGATGGCCGCCCGACGGCCGACGGTTGCTATTGTAGTCCGGGTGCGAGACGAGAGCCAACGACATCGCTTATCCCTCGAGCGCCTCCAGCAACATGCCTGCATCCTCCGGCGTGATCGCTCCCGACTCGACCATCTTGAGGATTTTGAGTTGCTCTTCGGGCGAAGCCGATCGGCGTTGTGGCGCGGCGGCTGTCGCGCTGTCGCCGGCGCGGCTGCGCCATTCTCCCTTGCGGCGGGCGCGCTCGGTTGCTCGTTCCGCCTGCCGCGCAACCTTGTCGGCCATGCGCTGGCCGAACTCTGGGCCGAAGCGTGTCTCGATGTCGCGCGCCACCCGCGCCAGATGATTATTGACCTCGGCCTCGATGCGCGCGGTCATGTTTTCCAGCCCCAGGCCGCTGAAAAACGGCTCGAACTCAGCGTCGTCGCCGATCATGCCATCGTCCCACTTCTCATCCACTGGCGTAATCTCCTTCAGGACAATCTGGCCATCGGCTGAAAGCGTCAGTTGCGTTGTGCCATTGCCAATGCGCCCCAGCAACTGACCATCCTTCTCGGCCACGTCTTGCAATGGCAGGCGATTGACGATGCGCTTGGCGGCGGCGACCACATTCACGGCTACATTGGCCGGCCAGCGCACGACGATGTCGCCGTGGGCGGAGAGGGCATGGTCGCCGGGCGGCAACGCGCCCCGCAGGCGAATGTCGCCGTCCACGCTGCCCAGCATGACGCGCCCGGCGACGGCCGCCAGGTTCACATCCCGGTGGGCGTGGCCGAGGGCAATCTCGCCGTTCACCTCGCGGACGCTAACATCGCCGGAAGCCTCCTCAATGGTCACGGAGCCGTCTAGACCTTTGCCGCTGAAGTCACCGTAGACGGCGCCCAACTTGACACCGCCGACGCGGCGCGCTGATACGTCGCCATGCACCGCGCCGGCGGCCAGGCTCTGGACGCCGCGCGCCACCAGGTTGCCGTGGACCATCTCGCTGTTGAAAGCGCCGACTTCGACCAAGATGGCGTTGCCGTGCACCTGGCGGGCCGCGCCCTGGCCGGTAAGCCCCTTCACTACAAGGTCGCCACTGACCTCGTCGATGGCAACGTTGGCCCCGGCCGGCACCAGGAGGCGCAGGTCACCCCGGCCGCTCAACCGGTAACCCTCCGGCGATTCTTCCACTTCGTAGCCGCCTCGCACTTGCAGCATCGACTCGGCCCAACCGCGGACAACCAGGTCGCCGTCGCAGGCGGCGACATGAATCTCGGGCGCCTTGCCCGTCTCGAAACGTTCCTTGGCCATGTGATCCTTCCTAGTCCACGTAGATCTGGACGTGTTCGTTATCCTCGTCGTCCTGCACTTCCACAAGGACGCCGCGCTGCCCGGACTTGAGCAGGGCCATGATTTCGTCGGTGTTCACGCCGGCCATGTCGGCGCTGAAGCGCTGTGCAATGCCTAGCCCGAAACTGACCAGACCCAGCGGCAGAGAGACGGTGACCTTGTTGTTGTCACTGGCCGTGTCGCGGACACGAATTTTCAGCCACCGCGGCTTGCCATCGGCCGGCGCTGTGTTGCCGTTGGCGATGGCCTCTTTCAAGATGGCCGGCTCTTCGGGCATCCGGATGGCGACGGCCTCTTCGGCCTTTAACTCTTCCACCGGGATGGCGTCGGCGGCCTGCTCTTCGGCCTTGAGCGACTCGACGGAGGCCGGGGCGGCCGTCCGGTCGAGTTGGCGCATGGCCTCGCTGACACTGATCTGGCCTGCGGCCAGCCTGTCCAAGATTTCCGCACGTTCCGCTGCATTCATTTCATTCATCTCCCACTGTCGCAGTGGCCATTCGCAGTGGCCGCTGCATCGGTTGCCCGCCGGGGCGCGCGGCCGCCGGCGATGCTGGTTGTGCTCAGTCGCCGTCGCCGCGGAGGATCTGCAGCGCCTCATCGGCCGACAGTTTGCCCGCTCGCAGGTCGGCCAGCACTTCGCGGCGCACCTCCTCGGGCACGCCCCGGCTGGCGGCCGGCGGCTCGCCGACCTCATAGCCCAGGGCGCGAATGACATCGTTCAGGCGCGCGCGAACAGCGGGGTATGACAGACCGATCTCCTGTTCCACGCGGTTGATCTTGCCCTCGCAGCGTAGGAAGATCTCGACGAACTCCAGCTGTTCGGGGCTTAACTCATAAAGGCGGCCGAGGGTGAAGTGGCCTTCAATGGCTGTGTCGCAATTGCGACACTGGAGCCGGGTAACATGTAGGTGGTTGCCGCAAATGGGGCATTGGCCAATGACGGGGTTCATTTTCTCTCGTTCCGGCTAAAGAATCTTTACAGATCGATCAGTTCTTCAACGATCTGTTCAGATAATACAATCGGATATAAGAAATGTCAATACCTAGATTGAAAAATCTAATATCGATGTGCAGAAATATGAAAGTGTGACCAGGGGGCTAAAGGGGCATTAGCTGGCGGCAAGCCATGACTCGCGTCCGGTGAGCCAGGCAACGTAGCCAAAACCGAGGAGGGAGATCAGCGGCAAGGACGCCGCGCCCGTGTTACCCGTCCACGTGGCGAGCACAAGCAAGACGGCCGAGTAGACGGCCAGGCCCGCCTCTGCCCATACACCGTTGCCGGCCTTGAGCCGGTAGCCAGGTTGCGCGCCCTTGGGCGTGCGCACAAAGACAAAGCGCCGGCCAGAGAGGCCGCGCAGCACTGCCCAGGCGTTGCCCGGCGCTGTGCCGATGGCCAGCAGAAGGAGAGCCGGCAGATAGCGCAGCCGCCGGAGCCAATCGGGGTAGAGGAACTGCTGGGCGAGGATGAAGAGGATGGGCTGGCCCAAGCCCAGGGCACTGAAGAGGACCATCCAGGCGGGAAAGCGGACACCGCTCAGGATGAGCGGTAGCTGGACAAGCAGCAAGAGGAGGAGCAGCAAGTGGGTGCAGTAGGCCGACATCGACAGCAGGGCATAGAGGCGGGCTAACGGCGAGTGGTCGGACGCGCGCCAGATAGGCGCGGCGTAGCGGGCCAGGCACTGGCTGGCGCCCGTGGCCCAGCGGGCCTGCTGGCTCTTGTAGGCGCGAATCGTGCGGGGCAACTCGGCCGGGGCGACGATGTCATCGGCGAAGTGGAAGCGCCAGCCGGCCAGAACGGCCCGCGTGCTGAGGCATAGGTCTTCGCATAGTGTCTCAGCACTCCAACCACCGACGGCCTGGATGCAGGTTTTGCGCCAGACGCCGGCGGAGCCATTGAACTTGGGGAAGTATTCGGCGCGATGACGCACGAGTTGTTCCACGGCGAAGTGCTTGTCGAGGGCAATCGCCTGCGCGCCGGTCAGTGCTGACTCGGTCGCGTTCAGATGGCCCCAGCGCGTCTGCACCGCGCCCAGGTGTGGGTCGTCAAGAAGATAGGGCAGTGTCTGGCGCAGGAAGGACGGCTGTGGCGCGAAGTCGGCGTCGAAGATGGCAATGAATTCGCCGCGGGCTGTATCTAGCCCATTGCCCAGGGCGCCGGCCTTGTACCCCTGTCGCTCGGCGCGGTGCAGCAAGATCGCGTCGTAGCCCTCGGCCTGCCGCGTGGCAACCCAGGCTGCGGCCAGCGCCGTGGTGTCGTCGGTGGAGTCATCCAGTATCTGGATCTGCAGGCAGTCGCGCGGGTAGTCGAGGGCGGCCGTAGCCTCCAGCAGCCGGGTGACGACGCCACGCTCGTTGTAGAGTGGCAGCTGGACCGTGACGACCGGCCACTCGGCCGGGGCGACAGGAACGCGAGGCTGCTGGCCGTGCCGATAGCGTAGGAATAGGGCCAGGGTGACAAAGCCCAGCAACCCATAGAGCGCCAGGCCAGCCACGCTGACCATATAAAGGGCAATCACGACAACGATCATTCAGTCGGCTTTGGGAGCGTGGGCGATGATGGCCTTGAGTTGCTTGTTGAACTGGCCGCGCGGCAACAGCACGCGCCGGCGACAACGGCAGCAG
>DAOSMQ010000036.1:0-10906 GCA_035372725.1 Promineifilum sp. (SeqCode) | reverse complement strand
CGAATGTGGGCCAGATCGTTGGCGGCTATCGCGACGACTTCGACGATCCCAACAGCGGCTGGAGCATGCGTCGTTCGACCTATCTTGAGGAGGTCAAGGGCTTCTATGAGAACGGCCGCTACGTCATGCAGATCATCGACCGCTGGGACTGGGGCATTGTCAGCCCGCTGAAACCAGCGCCGCGCCTACCCTATGCGATCGACTTCGAGATGCGCAGTATCAGCCAGATCTACGCCCACTCGGCCGGCGGCGTCTTCGGCGGCGACTGGACTGGCCAGACCTGCCCACCGGGCACCTCGTTCGATGAGTGGTACAAACACAGCGCTTGTTTCAACCACTTCTACAATACCAACACCATTTACAACGACTCCAATGCCAGTCGCGTCGTCCTGCAACTGCTGTTCGAGCGCATCGACCGGCTGGAATGGTGTCAAGGCTGTGGCGGCAGCCCGATGAAGCGTGTGGGCGACACGAGCGACCTGCAAAATCTCCGCAATGTGAACCCCTTTGAATGGAACCATTACCGCATCGAGGTGCGGCAGGACGGCATTAAGCTTTACGCGGGCGTGCCCGGCCAGCCACTGACGCTGCAATACGAGTACGACGACACCCGCTGGGTCAATAGCCCGTACTTTGGTTTGTTCGCGTCGACTGACGTCATAGACAATCTCACCTGGCGGTTCGAGTACGTCCAGGTAATGCCGCTCGACTAATTGGCTTAGACGGTTCGTGAACCAGTGGCCGGCAAGAACCCTTACGGGGACTTGCCGGCCATTTCTATGGGGAGAAAGCGTCGTGCGCCAACTGTTGTCCCGGCCGGCCTGTGTGGCCGTTCTGCTGCTATGGGTCATGTTTGCCCTGGCGCTGACCAGCATGTCCGGCGAGGGACCAACGTTTGACGAACAGGGCTTCCTCGTGCGCGGGCTGGGCTATCTGCGCGGGCCGGAACACGGCGGCACGCGGACGATCATCGTCGGCCACCCCATCGGCCTCAACGCGCTGAACGCTGTCTTGCTGGTGGCCGATCCGACCGTCCGGCTGCCCTCGGACGATCCCTCCTGGGGCGAGACGAGCTTCCACCGGCCGGCCGAGCTGTTTTTGTGGGGCCGCGGCAACGATGTCGCCCGGACGATGTTCCTGGCCCGCGTGCCAACGATCTGGCTGGGCATGCTGATGGCCGCGGTGGTCGGCCGCTGGGCGGGGCAGATGGCCGGCGGGTGGCGGCTGGGGCGGTCGGCCGCCAACGGGGCGGGGCTGCTGGCGCTGGCCCTGGCCGCGCTCGATCCCAACATCCTGGCCCACACGCGCCTGGCGACGACTGACCTGGGGTTGGCCGCGGGGGCCGCGCTGGCCGGCTATACGCTCTGGCGTTTTCTACGGCGGCCGTCGTGGCCCGCGGCGATCCTGGCCGGGATGGGGCTGGGCCTGTTGCAGAACACCAAGTTCACCGCGCTGCTGTTTGTGCCTCTCTTTGGCGTGGTCATTTTCCTGGCGCTGTGGACGCGGCGGCGGACGCTCCATCGTCGCCTCCTTCTGCAAACGCTTCTCGTCTATCCCGCCGTGGCTTTGCTGACGCTCTGGGCGACGAGTGGCTTTCAGATCGGGCCATTGCGCGCGCCGCTGCCGGTGGTGGGCTTGTTGGGCGGCGCGCCCGTGCCATTGGCCGACTACTTTGCGCAACTTCTGGCCATTGGCAACCGGATGCAAGTGGGCGCGCCGTCGTTCCTGCTGGGGCGCTACTCAGACACCGGCTGGTGGTATTACTTCCCGGTCGCCTTCGCGCTGAAAACGCCGCTGCCAACGCTGCTGCTGTTTGGTCTGGCCATATTTCGCCTCGCGTCAATGATCCCGCGCCGGCGGGATCGCTTTCAGATAGCAGGCTTCGACCTGGCGGCGCTGCTCATTCCCGCCGGGGGTTACTTCGCCATCGCCCTGACAACGGACATCAATCTCGGCTATCGCCATCTGCTGGCGGTGCTGCCATTTCTGATGGTGCTGATTGGCGCGGTCGTGGCCCAAACCGCCCGCAAGCGGGCCAGTCAGGCACCAGGGTTGGCGGGGCGCAACCGGACGGCCGTGGTCGTCACCGCCGGCGTGGCCTGGCTGGCATTGGCGACGGTGTGGGTCTATCCGCACTTCATCTCCTTCTTCAACGTCCTGGCCGGCGGGCCGGACAATGGCTGGCGGGCGCTGGTGGATAGCAATATCGACTGGGGGCAAGACCTGGGCCGGCTGAAGACGTGGATGGCTGACCGTGGCGTGGCGCGTGTCTGGCTGAGCTACTTTGGTGAGGGCCGGCCAGAGTACTATGGCATCGCCTATGACGGGCTGGATAGCTTTCCGCCCCGGCTGATGAATCCCGTCGCGCGGCCGTTCTATCCCCACGATCCCGCGCCGGGTTGGTACGCCATCAGCGCGACGACCCTGCAAGGTGTCCACTTCGCCGACCACGACCAGTTCCGTTTCTTCCGCGAGCGGCCGGCCGACGACAAGGTGGGCTACAGCATCTTCCTCTACCGGGTCGCGCCACGCGGCGAGCCGGTCGATCTGCTGCTGGCCAGCACGCAGATGGATAGCCTGGCCGCGGCCGACTTCGCCCAACTGGGCACCAACCAGGTGACGCCGCGGTGGTTCGAGGCCGACCGGGCGCTGGTGTTGCCGGCCGGCGTCGCCCCGCTGTGGCTGCTGTTGCCGGCCGAGGAGGACGTGCCGGCGGCGCTGCGCCCCTTCCTGGACTATGGGCCGGCGGCCGTGGCGGCTGGCGACGGCTATCGCCTCTTCCGCGCCGTGGCCCGCCCGCCCGCGACTGAGGCCGGTCTCTCGCTCAACGGCAACGCTATCGCCTATGGCCAGGACAGTTGGGCGCGACAGGACGGCCGCGCTATTACTACGCTGACCATCTGGCGGCAGGAGGGCGCGCCCCGGCCGATCCAGATTTTCATCCACGTGCTCGACCAGAGCGGGCAACTCATGGCTCAGTGGGACGGGCTGAGCGCCGCCTGGGAGGGCTGGCGGCCGGGGGACACCCTGGTGCAACTGGCGACGGTCACCTTGCCCGAATCGGCTCCGTCCGGCACGTATCGCGTCGTCGCTGGCCTCTATGACCCTTTGACTAACCAAAGGTGGAGGTTTCCCGATGGCCGAGACAGCGTAGAATTGGGTCAGTTCGCGATTCCGTAGCGTGGTCTAGGGGAGTTATGGAGTAACTTATGGGCTTTCATGGCGGTGGCTGGTGGGCCTTCCTCAGCCAGGATGAAGAGCAAGATCGGCCGGTGGTGACTCGTGACCTGCTGGGGCGTGTGTGGCAGTTTGCACGTCCTTATAATCGCGAGGTCGTGCTGCTGTTGCTTAGCATCTTGCTAACGACGGGCATTACCCTGGTCACGCCGCTGTTGATGCGCACGCTGATCGACGACGTGATTCCCAATGCCGACACGCGCCGGTTGGCCTGGCTGGCCGCGGCGCTCATCACCGTGCCCATTCTCAACGGCGTCGTCGGCGTCTGGCAGCGCAAGCTGAGTGCCTTCGTCGGCGAAAGCATCATTTTCGACCTGCGCTGTGCCGTCTATGAGCACTTCCAGCGCATGTCCTTGCGCTTTTTTACGCAGTCGCGCACCGGTGAGCTGATGTCGCGGCTCAACAACGACGTCGTCGGGGCGCAACAGGCCGTCAGCAACACGCTGATCGCCATCTTCTCCAACATCGTCCAGGTGATCGGCACGCTGGCGATCATGCTCGCTCTGGAGTGGCGGCTAACGCTGCTGGGGTTGGTCGTGTTGCCGTTCTTCTACTTGCCGGCGCGGCGTATCGGCCGCGTCCTGCGCGACCTGCGCCGTCGTTCGATGGTTCTCAACGCCGAGATGAACGCGACGATGAACGAGACGCTCAACGTCAGCGGGGCGCTGCTGGTAAAGCTGTTCGGCCGCGAGGAGCGCGAGCTGGCCCGCTTTCGGCGCGACAGCGCCGCTGTGCGCGACCTCGGCGTCCACTCGGCGGTGATCGGCCGCTGGTTCTTCATGGTTCTGGGCATCATTGGCGCGGTCGGCAGCGCGCTGGTCTACTGGGTTGGCGGCTACCTGACCATTCAGGGCGCGTTCACTATTGGTACCATCGTCGCTTTTGGCGCCTACCTCAGCCAGCTCTACGGCCCCCTCATGGCCCTGACCAATGCGCCGGTGGAGTTTGCCCAGAGCATGGTCAGCTTCGAGCGCGTCTTCGAGGTACTGGATATTCCGCTGGAGATCGCCGAAGAGCCGGACGCTGTGCCGCTGCGCGATGTCGCCGGGCAGATCGCTTTCGACCAGGTGACCTTTGACTACGCCGCGTCGGGCGAAAAGAAGGCCGCCCTGGCCGAGGTAGTGCGCTACGATTGGGGCAGCGGCGAAACGCTTTTGCGCCGCGGGCAAGGCCGCAAACCCCGGCCTGTTGCCTATCGCCCCGACGGGGAGCCAGACGGGGCCGAAGTCGCCGCGGCCAACGGCAATGGGACGAACGGCTCCGAGCCGGGCACGCTGCGGCGGGTGGCGCTGCGCGACGTGGACTTTCGCATTGAGCCGGGGCAGTTGGCCGCGCTGGTCGGGCCGAGCGGCGCGGGCAAGACGACGGTCACCTATCTCATCCCCCGGCTCTATGACCCCACCGGTGGCCGGGTGCTCATCGACGGCCACGACCTGCGCGACGTGACGCTAAACTCGCTGGCCGAGAACATCGGTATGGTGACCCAGGAGACCTACCTGTTCTACGACACCATCCGCGCCAATCTGCTCTACGCCCGTCCCGACGCGACCGAGGCCGAGATGATCGCCGCCGCCCGCGCGGCCAACATCCACGACTTCATCGCCGGGCTGCCCGACGGCTATGAGACGGTTGTGGGCGAGCGCGGCTACCGGCTGAGCGGTGGCGAGCGCCAGCGCGTCGCCATCGCCCGCGTCATCCTCAAGAACCCGCGCATCCTCGTCCTCGACGAGGCTACATCTCACCTCGACTCGCTATCAGAGGCACTCATCCAGGATGCCCTGCAGCACGTCATGCAGGGGCGCACCAGCCTGGTCATTGCCCACCGCTTATCGACCATTCTGGCCGCGGATGTCATTCTGGTCATGGACGAGGGGCGGCTGGTGGAGCGGGGCACGCACGACGAATTGCTGGCCGGCGGCGGCCTGTATGCGTCTCTCTACGAGACCCAATTCCGGGCGCAGGTTTAGCCGCAGGCAAACGCGGCGGGCTGCACACAACACGGGCAACCCGCCGCGCCGGCGGCCCCATGTCTATGGCCCTAGCACGCTGGGCAGATAGAGCCACGTGTCCGGCGTGGCGTCAACCGTAATGAACGCGGCTGACACAGGCCCCCAATTGCCGGCGCTGTCCTGGCCGCGCAGGTAGAGGATGTGACCGCCGGGCGGCAGCGCCGAGGTGTTCATCTCGCCCACGACCTTCTCCACAGCCGCGTTAAAGACATGATCCGTCGCTGTCAGGGCCACGGGGAGGGCCTCCTCCTGCCACGGTGGTACGTCCACCGTGTATTCGGCCGCGGCAATGGGCAGGCCGCTGTTGCTGGTCGCGTCGAGGGTGGCCGACACGGAGCGCACTGGCCCCGGCCCGGCCACAAGCACATCGCGCGCGTCGGGGCCATGGGCGAGTTGGTAGGGCGCGCGCGCGATGGTGGCTGCATAGAGCAGCGCCGGGCCGTTGGCGGGCCACTGGACGCCGTCAACCTCGTTGTAAGATGGCATGAATTGGTCGCCCATCTCGAAAGTGAAGGCAGGGATACCCAGTTCACCGTAGGCCCAGTCGTCGGTGGCCCCGGCGGCGGCGTAGAGGCAGTCATAGGCTGCCGCCTGGCAGGAGCGATAGCCGTTGAACGTGGCCAGCTTGTCGCCGATGGCCTGTAGGTCGGTCTTGTTGGGCGCGGCGACGTCCAGATGGCCCCACGGCCAGAGGACGAGGTTGCTGAAGCTGTGGAGGGTGATCAGCAAACCGGCCGTATCGGCCGGGGCTGGGTCGTCCATCGCTGGGCCGCGCCGGTCGGCAAAGAGGGCCTTCAGAAGAGCTTCCAGCCGGGCCACTTCGCTCTCTGAGGCAGGCGCGCGGCCGCGGAACACGGGGTCGCATGGCTCGTCGCTGGAGCCGGAGCCGCCCCAGGCAAAGCTGTGGTTGCGGTTCAGGTCGACGCCAAACTGCGTACCGCCGTCCGGTGGCCAGGCGTCACAGTCGTCAAGCCCGTCGATGTTGTTGCCCAACCGAGCGTTCTTGCGCTGCATGAACGGCAGGCCGCCATAGGCACGCTCCTCGCCCAACTCCACCAGCCAGTGGCCATCGGGGTTGGCCGTGGGCACGATCCAGATTTCATGCCAGTCGAGCAGCCAGGTGACATTGGCGTCTGTGCCGTAGCCGTCCAGCAGCAAGTCGAGGAAGCGCAGAGCAATCTCCGGCGTGGTGATTTCGCGGGCGTGGATGTTGGCCATCAGGAAAAAGACGGGTTTCTCGCCGCGCGTGACGGTCGCGCCGCTGATGAGGGAACTGCCGGCAATGGCTTCATTGGTGACGCGGATAGCGCGCAGTGGGTAGCCGGCCAGGGCGTCGCCGCCGGGCGTGACGCAGCCGCCGCTGGCCAGGCAATAGCTCTGGCCATAGGTGAGCAGCTCAGTCAACTCCGGGTGAGCCGCCGCCGCCGCGTCGAGGGCCGCGTAGAGTTCATCGACCGAGCGATAACCGTCGAAGAACATCGGCTTGGCGGCGCGGTCGGCCAGTCGCGCGGTCGCCGTCTCGTCCACAGCGACGCGCCAGCCGGCCGCTCTGAGGGCATCAAGGTCATCGCCAGCGACGGCGGCCAGGACGTAGCGCTGGGCGACGTTGTTGTATTCCCAGACATCATAGTTTGTCAGCCGGGCCAGATCGGCGGCGTCGTTGTAGTAGACGCGGGCAACGAGGGTGGGTTCGTTGGCCAGAGCGGTTGAAGGAGGAGGCTGGGCGCTGAGGTGGACGGCGATGGTTAGAAAAAGGGCCGCCGCGACCCAGGTCACGAGCCGGCCCTTTGGCCACAAGTTACTGCGGTTCTTCATCTACACCCTACGGCCGCGCGCGATTGCGTTGCAGCTTGGGCAGAATGATCGCTGCCGCCAGGAGCAGGATGAAGAGGATGAAGATGGCGATGCCAACGGGTTCCATATGGTTGCCTCCGAGTGTGAATTGCCCGCCGGTTGATGGCGAGCCAGGGGATTATAGCCCGGTGGACGGCGCTGCCAACGTCAGGTTGCCGCGTTGCCGGTCCCGTGCTATCATCCGCCCTGATGAGCAAACTTCAAAACAAAGGGGGTGAATACTCTGCCAAAGGTAACGCTTCGACCCGATGAGTCGGGTGAGCAGCTGCTCCGCCGCTTCAGCCGTGAAGTCGTCAAGAGCCGCGTGCTGACCGACGTGCGCCGCAAGCGCTGGTTTGTGTCCAAGAGCGAACTGACTCGCATCGCCAAGAAGAAAGCGGCGCGGCGGACGCGCAAGTCGCAGAAAGAGCAGCAGCAGGGCGTCTAGCGCCCCGGGTCGATCCCCCTGATCAGTTTGTTAACCCGGCCCCTGGTTTCCTCGGAAACCGGGGGCCTTTTCGTGGCGGCGTGGTACAATCGGCCGCGAGTAAGGCCCCGATGGAGAGTCTACAGAGCTACCTGACGATACTGCTAGGCGCGGCCGGTGGGTTGCTGGCCCTGGTGTGGCTGGCCCTGGTCGTCTGGGGCTACCGCGATATCCGCGCGCGCTCGCGTTCGACTGTGGCGGCTGTGCTCACCATCCTGCTCGTGGCCCTGCTGCCCGTCGTTGGCCTGGTGGTCTACTTGTTGCTGCGGCCGCGCGAGACGCTGGCCGCAGCCTATGACCACGCCCTGGAGCAGGAGGCGCTATTGCAGCAGATCGAGGACAAGCCTGTTTGCCCCACCTGCGCCCGGCCGACCCAGCCCAACTGGTTTCTCTGCCCTGCCTGCCACACCCATCTACGCCAGCCTTGCCCCGTCTGCCGCTCACCGCTGGAGTTACACTGGGATATCTGCCCCTACTGCGGCTACCTGTTCCCGGACCCGGCCGCTGAGCCGCTGGCCGAGGCTGACGGCGCCACCCCTGTGCCCGTGGACGGAGACGTCTCGACGACCAGTGAGACCTGACAGGTCTGCCCCTACTTGAACTGCGGCAGATAGGCCGCGAACGTCTGCAAGTAGTCGTCGAGGATGGCTCGCGCGCGGCCGATGTCGCCGGTCATCGGGTCGAGCAGCAGGGCTTGCCGGGCCAGGTCGCGGTCGCCGGTCGCGGCGGCATCGACGACCACTTCCACCAGTGCCGCCTCGCGCCGCAGCAGCTCCGCCACCGGCGGGGGCAACTGGCCCAGTTGAGCCGGGCGAATGCCCGTCGGGCCAACGATGGCCGGCACTTCAACAATTGTCTCGGGCGGCAGCCCGGCGATCGCGCCGCAATTGGGCACGTTGACCGTCTCGTCGAGGTATGTCTGGCCGTTCAGCCCGACGATGAGTTCGGCCGCGCCCTCGCTGGGCGCTTCGCGCATCCCTTCAACCGGCAAGACGCCATCGGCCAGCATCTGCATCATTCCCTGCAAGACATCGCGCACGCCCTCGTTGCCCCGCCAGTCGTAGAGCGGCAGCCGGTAGGTCTCCCACGGCTTGGCGACAGGATCGTGGAGCCAGGGCAGGTACTCGGCCAGGTGGGTATCCCCGGCAATGGGCAGCAGACCGAACGCGCGGAAGACGTCGAGCGACAGCGGCTCCAGGGTCGGCGGGGCGTCAGCGACGGCGGCGCGCAGGGCGGGGTAAAGGTCTTCGCCCGTGGCCCGGTCGCGAATATCCAGCAGCCAGATGAAGTGGTTAAGGCCAGCCGAGGTGATACTGACGTGTCGCCGCCCGGCCGTGGCCAGGGTGTGGACGACGCCGGTGTTGCCCGGATCGGAGTGGAGCGTTACGCCGTTGGGCACGTCGACGCCGTAGCGGTCGCGCAGCAAGGCTGCCACGAGGCCATAGCCGACATTGATCTGGTGGCACTTGCCCACGACGCGAATGCGGCTGTACTTGGTGATGGCTCGCACGAGACGGGGCAAGGGATTGCTGAACAGGATGAGCCAGGCCGACGGGCACAGTTCTTCCATGTCGCGGGCGATGGCCAGGTGGGCGGGAACTTGCCGGCAGGTGTGCATCAGCCCGCCCGGCCCGCCGTTCTCAGCGTAGGGCTGGCGCAGGCCGTGGCGCAGGGGTACTTCCCAGTCCAGTTGCCACAGCGCCTCGCGCGGGGCAACCTCGATAGAGACGACGACGTGCGTCGCGCCGGGCAGGGCCTCGCGCCGCTCGGTCGTGGCGCTGATGGTCATGCCTGCGCCCCAGGCGGCGTTCATGCGCTCGGCCACGCGGGCGGCATTCTCGGCGCTGCGGGCGTTCAGGTCAACGAGAGCCAACTCGCTGCCACGCAGCGCCTCGTCGCGCAGGATCGTCGCCAGCGTCGTTGGGCCGAAGCTGGCGCTGCCCGCGCCGATTATCACGATCTTCGGTGGTGTCATAAGGTGTCCGTTTGTATTCATTTACGAATTGGCCCGCTCCCATTATACTTACGCTGCCAAAAGTTGCTTAACAGCCTTGGTCACCGTTCCATCCCGCATTGGAGGCCGTCATGTCTACGGAGAAGCAGATGGTCGGGGAAGTGTACTACCCCGCACCGGAAGTCGTCGCCCATGCCCATATTCGCGATTACGAAAAGGTCTATGCCGAGGCCGCGGCCGATCTGTCCGCCTTCTGGGGGCGTATCGCCGCCGAGGGCTTCGAGTGGTACGCGCCCTGGGATATGGTGCTCGACGATAGCAACGCGCCATTCTATAAGTGGTTTGATGGGGCCCAGGTCAACATCGTCCACAACGCCCTCGATCGCCATTTGCGCACGTCAACACGCAACAAGGCTGCCCTTATCTTTGAGGGCGAGCCAGGCGACACGCGCACCTTCACCTATCAGCAACTGAGCTACGAAGTGTCCAGGTTCGCCGGCGTGCTGAAGTCGCAGGGCGTCGGCCGGGGCGACCGCGTGACCATCTACATGGGCCGCATCCCCGAACTGGTTATCGCGATGTTGGCCTGCGCCAAAATCGGCGCGATTCACTCGGTGGTCTATGGCGGCTTCTCTGTCGAGGCGCTCTATGACCGCATTCTGGACAGCAATTCTAAGGTGCTGGTGACCTGCGACGGGGCTTGGCTGCGCGGCGAGATCGTCGAGTTGAAGAACATCGTTAACGAGGCGTTGCAGCGCAACAACCCGGTGCAGAGCGTCATCGTCGTCAAGCGCACCGGGCAGGCGGTCGAGATGGTGGCCGACCGCGACCACTGGTATCACGACCTGATGGCTCTGCCCATTGCCGACCCGCGAACGCCGACGGAGCACATGGATGCCGAGTCGCCGCTGTTCATGCTCTATACGTCGGGCACGACCGGCCGGCCAAAGGCTATCCTCCATACCCACGGCGGCTACATGGTTGGCACGGCGACGACGCTGAAATGGGTTTTTGACATCAAGCCGCACGACATCTACTGGTGCGCGGCCGACCCCGGCTGGATTACCGGCCACAGCTACATCGTCTACGCCCCGCTGGTGTTGGGCGCGACGAGCTTCATGTACGAGGGCGCGCCAACGCACCCGAACCCGGACCGCTGGTGGTCGATGATCGACAAATACCGCATCACCATCCTCTACACCGCGCCGACAGCCATCCGCGGCCTGATGCGCTTCGGCGAGTCGTGGCCCCAGCTACACGACCTGTCCAGCCTGCGACTGCTTGGCTCCGTCGGCGAGCCGATCAATCCGGAAGCGTGGCGCTGGTACTATCGCGTCATCGGCAAGGAGCGCTGCCCCATCATGGACACCTGGTGGCAGACGGAGA
>DAOSMQ010000035.1:0-11044 GCA_035372725.1 Promineifilum sp. (SeqCode) | reverse complement strand
CCAGCGCCGGTCGCCGCGCCGGAAGATGGTCGTCTGTTGCAACAGGATGGTGCCGCCGTCGTCGCGGCGGTAGGGCTGGTCGACAGTGACGATAGCTTCGTTGAGGTCGGCCGATAGCGCGATGACCGCCGGGCGCTGATCGGCGGTCGCTTCCTCGTCAGGCGCGGGCAGCATGACCGGCAGCGACCCCTCGACGGGCGACAGCCCGAACGGAGCGCGGTCGGCAAACAGGCCGCTCTCGAAGACGGCCAGCGTGCCCTCTGTCCAGGCCGGATCGCGGCCAGACAGGGAGGCGCGAAAGATCTCGGTGTCGCCGTCGGCCACAGCCCGCTGGACGAGGTTGTGGCTGGCGACGACATCGGTGCGCATGGCCTGCGTCGTCGCCTCGATGCGCTTGTCGACGCGCCACCAGATGAGCGCGCCGACGGCCAGCAGCAGCCCGCCGATCAGGCCCAGCGCGCGCCACGGCGGCCGGCGGCGGGGGGCGGCCGGTCGCGGTTCGGCCGGCTCGTCCCAACCGCCATGTTCGCGCCGGTCATCGTCCTCGGTTTGCCAATCGAAGTTAGACCGCATGAACGCACCTTGCTTATCCCTTAGCCCAAACCGCGGCGCTACAAGCCTTGTCGGGCAGGATGATAGGGAGACTGTAGTCCTCCTGGGGGGCAACCAGACGCACGTAGCCGCCGGTTGCCAGCGCCAGCCAGCGGCCGTCGGCCGACCAATCGCTCAGCCAGTGGGCTGGCCACGTGTCGCCGGCGCGCAACGCATAGCGGCGCGTCAGGGAGCCGTCGGTGGCATGGACGTAAACCCACCAGTCGACTGTGCCCTGCACCCCAGGTGTGGCCGACCAGGCGAGCGTGCTGACGGCCAGCCAACGGCCGTCGGGTGAGAAACGATAGGCGCGACGATAGGCGCGACGATAGTCGAACGCCTCATCGGCGAGGGCGAAGCGTGGTCGCAGCTCGCCCGTGGTCAGGTCGTAGGTCAGGGCCAGGTTTGCTTGCTCAGGGTTGCTCGGCCCAGCGGTGAAGACCAGTAGCTCGTCCGCGGCCGGATTGGGTAAGACGCGGTCGATGGTCAGGCCGCCCTCGCCCCGGCTACCGACGAGCGGCTCAAGATCCCGGACGGAGAATAGAGAGCCGTCCGCGGCAGCCGTCAGCCGGGTATTGCCAGGCGAAGACGCGATCGTGCGCAGGACGACCCGCTCCTGCCCGCTGCCGTCCTGGCGCGTGGCGATGTAGCCAAAGGTGTCGTCGCTCAGCCAGAAGGGGGAGATACCCGCTTCAACAAAGGCCTGAGAGGAGTGCACCTGGCCTTCGGCGTCGCCGAGATAGATGATCGGCGCGCCGACCTGGTCTGAGAAGGGCGACGGTTCGCCGGCCACGAGCAGGCTGCGCGTGGCGTCGGGTGAGTAGGTGATGGGGCCAATAGGAGGCGTGGTGATGCAGGTCGCTTGCGGCTGAAGGCAGCCATCCAGCAACAGCAGGGCATAAACCGACGGCGCGCCCTCCTGCACCACAAGCAGCGCGTCGTCCTTGGGGGCATCGGGGAGAGCGACGAGTCTCGGGTTGCCGTCGGTCGCCCCGGGATAGACGGTCGTGATCGCGCCATCGTGCCAGAGGTAGGTCATGGGAAACTGCTGCTCTCGTTCGCGAGCGAAGACGGCAATGCCGTCTCGCCCCGGCAGAGCAACGATCATCGGTTCCTCGAACCCGGTCAACTCCTGCTCGTAGGTCAACTGACCGTCCACCGGATCGTAACGATAGAGAGCGGGCCATGCCGCGTCCGCCTGGCGGCAGACCAACTGCAACGCCTGGGCGGGCAAGGGCAGCGGCGCGGTCGCCCGCCGTCGCTCGGCGGAATAGCTCAGCAGGGCACGCTCGAAGTCGGCCGGAGAGGCAAAGGCCCCGTTGGTGATGCGGGCCAGCCAACTCCAGTAGTCGCCCGTGGATTCGTCCAGCAGCAGCCGTTGCATCTCGACGATGGGCGCGTCGTTGCGGGCGACGAGGAAATCGACCAGCGCATAGACGGCCAGACGCTGCTCCGGCGTGGCGTCACCGCCGGGCCACAACCCCTCCACGTCGCGCAGCAGTTCTGGCCGGCCGACCAGCGTCTCGTGCGCCGCCGCTTCCAACGGCCACGGCCGCAGCCCCAACTGGCCGAGTTGCGCGTCGAGCAGCGCGCCGTAGAACAGTTGGTCATCGCAGCACGCCCAACCGGCCAGATTGGCCGCCGCGGCGCTGACGACGCGGCTGGTGTAGGCCCGGCTGAGGGCGCGGTAGGCGGCGGCGTCGGCCGGCCGGCCGAAGAGCGTCGGCGTTGGCAGCGCCAGCTTGCCGCCGCCGGCCCAGGTGTCCTGCGGCGTGCGGTATTCGCTGAGCGCGGCCGGATCGGTCGAAAAGGTCAGGTCGATGAAAATGTTGCCGGCGCAGAGGCCGCCGACCAGCCGGCACAGTTCGGCCAGCGTCGCGTCCATATCGCGGGCCAGCGGCTCGACGATGTCGGCGTCGCGGGCGGGGTAGTGGACGCGGACGTAGCGGTTGCCCATCGCCTCCGTCTGACCCCAGTAGTCCTCCTCGGGCGGCGAATAGAGCCAGCGGTCTGGCCCCTGGCGGTAGATGGCCGTCTGCTGGAGCACAATGGTTTCTGTCAGGCCGTTGCCGATCTCGACGGCATAGGCTTGCGGCGCAATCAACTCGGCCGAACGCAGGTCGGGAGCCAACGTCACCGTCGGGGAGACGGGCGCGGCCGGCGTCCAGTGCATCTCGAAGGCCGTGCGGTCGACAAAGCCGCCGGCGCGTACCAGCCGCTCCTGGGCGCGTGACCAGGCGGCGTCGCGGCCAGAAAGGAAGCTGACGAATAGCTCGCCATCGCCGCGCTGAGCGGCGTCGAGAATGGTGGCGTGGCTGGCGATCACTTCGGTCGCTAGGCGCGTTTGCGCCGCCGTGCTGCGCCGCTCCAGTTGCCAGTAGAGCACGGCCAGCAGAGCTACCACCAGCCCCCCGACCGCGGCGACAAACAGCCAGCGGTGGCGCGGTCGGGAAGAGGCCAGCGTTTCGGCTCGCTCCGGGGCCGCGGCGGTATCCTCGCCGGCGGGCGTGTCGAGCGCCCACCGGCCGGCGCGGCGCGGTTCTTGTTCTTCCCAATCGCGGTCTTCGGTCTGCCAGTCAAAGGACATGGTATAGCTGTGGCCGGGGCTGGCGGCACGAACGGGCTAATTCAAGCCGCCATAAAGCGCGCGATAGGCGCTGAAGCCCTCGTAGATGCGTTGGATGTAGAGGCGCGTCTCGCTGAAATCGACGGTGTCCACGAAGCGGTCGTGGTCGGCCCCGGCGGCCTCATACCAGCGGGCGGCGTTGCCCGGCCCGCCGTTGTAGGCCGCCAGCGCGGCGAAGACGTGGCCGTCGAAGGTGCGTAGTTGCTCGCTGAGGTAGTACGCGCCGAAGTTCAGGCCGACGTAGGGCTTGAACAGGTCGTCGTTGTCGTAGTTGGGCCAGGCCAACCGTTGGGCGATCCATGCGCCGGTGTCGGGGATGACCTGGCTGAGACCCTGCGCCGCCGCGCCGCTGCGGGCAATGCTCTCGAAGAGGCTCTCCTGGCGCACGAGAGCGAACTGGAGGCGCGGGTCGAAGTTGTAGCGCTCGGCCAGCGGCAGGATGAGATCGGCGTAGTGGATGGGAAAGGACAGGCGGCCCAGGAACCGCGGCGCGTCGTAGATGGTCGCGCCGACCTGGTTGAGCAGCGACACGGCGGCAATGATTGACGAGCGGTAGAGGCCCAACTCGTCAAAGTAGAGGGCCATCTGGTAGTTGGCCACGGCGTCGCCGGCGTAGGCCTCGCGCACCGTTTCCAGTTCCGCCTTGGCCGCGTCGTGCAGACCCAGCTGCCAGAGCTTCTCGCCGATGCGCCGGCCCGGCTCGGCGGCCAGCCCAGCCGAGAGCGCTCCCAACATCTCCGGTGGGGTGACGCCGGCGGCCACCAGCCGTTGGCGCAGCCAGGTCTCGGCCTCGGCCTGCCCGGCAGTATCCGCCAACGTCAGGGGGGCGTCGGCCGTGAACGGCTCCCGGCCGGCGACAACATCGCGGGCACGCAGGGCGTAGTAGTTGCTGGGTGTCAGCGTATCGACCTGCGCCCGCAGCGCGCCGGCGTCCAGCCCCTCAACCTCGCCCACGCCGGCCAGTTGCAGCAGCCGGAAGAGCGCCTGCGCGCCAAACTCGTTGGCCGGGTACTGCTCCGCCAGCCGCGCCCACAGGGCCGCGCCGGCGGCCGGGTCGCCTGCGGCGGTCAATTCGCCGGCGCGGTAGAGGGCCGCGGGTGTCTCGTCGTCAAAGGGGAAGGCGTCGGCCAGAGCCAGGTAGCGGCCGGCCGCGTCTGTCGCCCCGGCGCTGTCGGCCAGTTGCGCCGCCGTCCAGTGGACAGCCGGGGCCTCGGCCGCGTCGGGGTAGTCGCTCAGGAAAGCGTCATAGGCCGCCAGCGCCTCGTTCGCCCGTCCGGCGCGGGCCAGCATCTCGCCGCGCTCGAACAGCGCCCGCGCCGCGTCGTGGGCGGCGTAGGCGTCCAGTTCGACCAGGGCGCTGGTCAGGTCGCCCAGCCCCTCGTAGCTCCAGGCCAGAAAGAGGTGGGCGTCCTGGGGATAACCCTCGGCGTTGGCGGCGATAGCCCGGCGCAGCGCCTCGATGCCAACGTCGTAGGCCCCGGCGTAGAAGTCGACCACGCCGCGCTGGTACTCGTCCACGGGCGCGCCGGCGTCGACCAGGGCCACAAGGGCGGCGTAGCTGTCGGCGGCGCGCGGGTAGTTGGCCACGGCGTCGCGATAGCGCTCCTGGGCGGCGGCGACGTGGCCGGCGCGCTCCTCGGCCTGCCCGGCCAGATAGGTCATCTGCCCCTTGGTGGCCTCGGTGCGGGCGATGTCGCGGATGGCGTCGTATTGGGCCACAGCCGCGGCCGTGTCGCCCCTGTCCAGGTAGAGCTGGGCCAGCCGGCCACGGTTCTCCACGGCCACGAAGCGCTGCGCCGCGCCCTGGGCGGCCAATTCCAGCGCGGCGATGGCCGCGGCCGTATCGCCCAGGGCCAGGTGGGCGTCGGCGATGCGCGGTTGGACGTAGGCGGCCATGTCGGGGTTGTTCTGGGCATAGGCGCGGTAAGCCTCGATCGCGCCGGCATGGTTGCCCAGCGCGGCCCGCGCCCGGCCCAGGGTGAAGGCAGCTACGTCGGGAATGTCTATGGGCGTGACCAGCGCGGTCGTCGCCGGCCGGGCCGGGGCGGCGGCGGCAGCGGCGGGGTCTTGCAGCAAGGCGGCCAGCGCCTCTTCGGCGGCCTGGTACTGGCCATCGTCGAACAGGGCCATGGCATGGCCCAGTTGCGCCTCGGCGGCCTCACGGGCGCTCAGTTCGCCGGCTTCGGCGGCGGCGCGGAAGGCCGCGGCGGCGGTGGCATTATCCCCTTCGGCGGCCGATTGCCGGCCCAGCGCCAGCAACTCCGGCGCGGTGGCGCCCGGGGGCAGGGCGACCGTCGGCTGTGGCGGGATTGTCTCGCCGGCGACCTCGGCCGTGTCAGCGGTGCTGGCCGCCGGTGTGCCGGCGGCCAGAATGGCCTCATCGGGCTGGCCTTCCGGCGCGCCCAGCGGCGTGGCCGATGGCAGGACGATGGGCGTTGGCGGGCGGAGGGGGTCGACTGTGGCGGCGAGGACGCCGGCGGCCAGTGTCGGCGTAGGCAGTAGCGCGGCGTTGGCCCCGGTTACGGGTTGCGCCCGCCCGGTTGGCGTCTCCACAGCCTCCGTGCCCCGGCAGGCAACTGCCCCAACGAGGACAGCCACGAGCCACAGCGTGTGCCATCGGGCGCGAGCGAGGCCGCGTCTAAACGCTATCATCGTCCTCCGGTGGGGCCAGGGGCGACCACTCCTCCGCAGGCATCTCAACTGTGCCGGCCGGCATGGGCAGAACGGCCGTGAGCGGAACCGTATCGGGCGGCAGCGCTGCGGGCGCTGGAGCAATGATGGTCTCGCGGATAACCTCTACGGGCCGGGCCGGGCCGCGCCGGCCGGTCAATAGCTCCCAGCCGAGCACCAGCGGGGCCAGTTGCGACAGGGCCAGCAGGCCCAGCACGCCAATCGCCCCCAGGCGCAGCGTCTCCAGTTGCCGGTCGATGTCGGCGTCGACGCGCGTCACGGTGGCGCTCAACTGGTCGGCCAGGATCAGGTATTGATCGAGCAGTGGCAACACTTCGCCGACGCGGCCGTTAATGACTGCCAGGTTGTCGGAGGTGGCCTGTAGATCGGTCGCCAGCGCGCCCAGGTTGTCGCTGGTCAGTTGAAGTTCGTCCTCCAGCCCGCGCATGCTCTCCGGCAAGCCCTCAAGGCTGGCCTGGAAGCTGCGCAGGCTGACGTCGAAGGGCGTCGCCGGGGCGTAGTCGATGCCCAGATCGAACTGGAGGGGAATCGAGCCGCCGAAGGGCAGGTCGATAGTGCGATCGATGCCGATGTTACTGAGCGTGCGCAGGGTTGTGTCGATGACGCCGGCCACTTCGATCATGTTGGGCAGCGCGTTCTGGATGCCCTCAACAGCCTCCGGCACTTCCTGCGTCGTCACAACCGCCACGTTGTCGATCAGCGGCTGGCTGTCGCCGATGGTGCGCGAGGCGTTGGCCGTGGCCTGTACAGCCGTGCCCAGCCCGCCATTCACGTCGTCGAAGGTGTCGCGCGATAGGGCCAGGGTGTTACGGGCCGTCTCCAGAGTGTTGGAGGCCAGAGCGAGGTTATCGCGGATGCCAGCGCCCAGACTGGCCAGAGCGTCGCCGACGACCACGGCAGCATAGATGCTGCCGGCGGCGATGACCAGAGCGGTCAGGAGGATGATGAGGCCGAGAATTCGTCTGATGACCATGCGGCTCGCTCCGTGGGGCGGATCAGGGCTGGTAGACGGTTCCTGTCACGCCCCGGTATTCTAATCCACGCAGCGCCTGTTGGACAGAGGCGCGAGACAGTTCCCCCCCTCTTTCCTCAGCCTGCGCTAAGGCGGCCCAAAGGAGGCCAAAGGCGTCATAGGTCGGCCCGGCATAAGGGCCGGGCGTCTCGTCGAAGGGGGTAACCTTCTCATAGGCGGCTACAAAGGCGGGCGGCAGGGCGGCCGGGTTCGCGGCGGCGAAGGGCGGCGCGCCAGCGGCGAGCAGGGGCAGCCCTGCCTTCGCATAGATGTCCGCAGCTGCTGTGGTCGTCTCCGGCAGATAGTGGCCGACGACGGCGACAACGCCGGGATCGACGACCAGCGAGGCGGCCGTCTGCGTCGCCAGCACCGGGTCGCCGCGGTCGTCCAGGGCCACCAGAGCCACGCGCGTGCCGCCAATGCCGCCGCGAGCGTTGACCTCGCGCACGGCCAGCCGCGCGGCGTAGATGGCGTCGTAGCCCACGGCCCGGTCGCGGCCCTCGAAGGGGGCTGCCAGGCCGATCTTGACCACCGGCCCGACCGAGGCGCAGCCGGCCAGCAGCGCCGTGGCCAGCGCCAGAGCCAGCAACCTACTGGCAGCGCGCGATATTCGCCAGATGCTCGTCATAGGTCACACTGAAGGCATGTGCGCCGGGCGTAGCCGCGGCGCAATCGACGACGAAGAACAGGTAATCAACCGCGGCCGGGTTGGCCACGGCGGCCAGCGAGGCCAGGCCGGGGTTGCTGATCGGGCCGGGGGGCAGGCCAGGAGCCAGGTAGGTGTTGTAGGGCGAGGCCACAGCCAGGTCTTCGGCCGACAACGGCGCTTTCCACCAGCCGCCCGTCGCCGCCTGATAGCCGAGAGCGTACTGCACCGTCGGGTCCGCTTGCAGGGGCATGCCCGCGGCCAGCCGGTTGAGGAAGACGGCGGCCATGAGCGGCTTCTCCTCGTCCAGCACAGCCTCCTTCTCGATGATCGAGGCCAAAACCACGGCGTCGCGCAGCGACAGGCCCAGCGTGCCATAAGACTGACGCATGGCCGGCGTCATTGTGGCGTCGAAGCGGGCCAGCATGCTGTCTACCAGGGCCGCGGCCGTGGCGTCCGGGGCGACGGTATAGGCGTCGGGGAAGAGGTAGCCCTCCAGCGACGCGCCCTCCGGCAGGCTGGTCAGGAAGCTGTAGCTGCCGCTCAACCCGCGCCGCGAACTGACCACCTCGCGGAAGGCGACAGCGTCGATCTGTGCCGGGGCGACGACCTCCAGATAGTTGGCCATCTCCTCGCTGCGCCAGCCGGGCAGGAAGCGCAGCTCCAGCGTCTGCGAGCGGCCGGAGCCAAGCGCCTCGGCCAGTTCGGGGATGGTGGCCTGCGGGTCGAGCTGGTACTCGCCCGTCACCAGGCCGCCGTCAAGGCCGTAATAGGTCAGGTAGTTGAGAAATAACTCCGGGTTATCCAGCAGGCCGGCAGCGCGCAAGTTCGCGGCGATGGCCGTGGCTCCTTCGCCGGGAGCGACGGTGAAGACCACTGGCGTCGTGCCGCGGCCGGCCGGCCCAGCCAGCGCCTCGGCGTGCTCAGACAGGTATAGCTTTAAGTACGTTCGGCGAATGGGGTCAAGGGCGGGGTTGACGTCGGCATCGGCGCTCAACGGCCCTCGCAACAGCACGACCGCCGTCGCGCCCACGGCCACCAGGACAACCACAGCCACGGCCAGCCGCAGCAGGCAGCTGCCGGAGCGCTTCTCCGGCCGCGCCTCAGACGTCATCGGGCGTCGCTCCGCGCTGGGCATCCAGGTAGGACTGCAAGATGACGGCCGCGGCCACGGCGTCGATGCGCGCGCGCAGCTTGCGCCCGCGCCGCCCCTGGGCGCGCAGGGCGGCCTCGGCCTCCACCGTGCTCAGGCTCTCGTCCCAGAAGACAATGGGCACGGGCAGGCGCTCGGCCAGGTCGGCGGCGTAGTCGCGCACCCAGCCGGCTCGCTCCCCTTCGCGCCCGCCGAGGGTCATGGGCAGACCGACGACGAGCAAAGTGACGCCGTTCTCGGCGATGAGGCGGCCGTAGTGGGCGGTGTCCTCCAGGCGCGAGCGGCGGGCGAGGACGCTGTGGGCCGAGGCGATGATGCGGGTCGGGTCGCTCAGGGCGATGCCGATGCGCTTCTCGCCCAGGTCAAGGGCCATGACCCGGCCGGGGGATGGGGTGTCGTTGGGCATATGGCAGTGGCTGCTGTTTATCGTCTGTTTGCGGGCTGCCGTCCTTCGCGGCCCGTAGATTGCCCGCTATTATCTCTCTAGACGATGGCGGCGTCCCAATTGTTGCCCGACGTTTGGCCAACGGGATCGGCCCGCATGGAGCTAAGGCAGCACTTCCACCTGAATCTGAGCCGGGCGGAAGGGCAGGCGCGGCAGCCACGTGCTCAGTGGCCCCAGCGACAGGTCAAGCCGCGCCGGCTCGGCCAGCGGCAGCGCGGCCAGCGCCGGCCCGACATCGACGGTGCGCTGTCCGGCCAATTGCGCCGCCAGCGCGTTGGCGTCGATGACCGCCCGGCCGGTTGCCGTCGCCGTCACCACCAGCCGGCCGGCGGCACTGCCCGGCTCCAGCCGCGTGACGAGCGTGGCCGGGTCAACGGCATAGCCGGCCGGCAGGGCGCGGGCCAATTCCGGCAGGACGCGCCGGTTCACCTCGGCGGTATCCACGGCCGTGCCTTCGAGCGTGGCCGTCAGCGCCAGGCGCGTCTGGCCGCGCGCGGTCGTGTACTCCTCTCCGGCGAGAGTGACGCGCGTCGCGCCGGGCACGAGCTGCTCGCCGGGGGCCAGCCGCGCCGCCAGCACCGCCGGCGCGGCGGCATTCAGGGCTTGGAGGGCCAGGGCGCGGGCGCTCTGCCGGGCGGCCGCGCCCGTGCCCGCGGCCGTCGCCTCCCATGACTGGCTCAGCGCCACCGGCCGCGCCGGCACATCGGCCAGTTCGACGATGGCCTGCGCCGGTTGTGTCGCCGGCCGCAGCGTCACCGTCGCCCGCGGCAAGGTGTAGACCACCGCGGCGGCCGTCAGGGCCAGCGCGAGCAGAATGAGGGCAATGGCCAGGGGTACGGCCGCCCGGCCGGTCGCCGCGGGCGGAGGCGCGCCTCCGACGGGCAAGCCCAGCCACTCGGCACGGCGCCGCCCCCGCCACCAGCCCGGCCGGTAGTGCTGGGCCAGTCCCAGCGAGGCGAACGCCGGCAGCCCGGCGCGCCGCGCCCGCCGGGCCAGCTCGCCGTCGGCCGTCACCAGGCCGATCTCCAGCCGCTCGCGGTCGGCCAAGCGCCGCAGCAGAGGCAGGCCGACGCCCTCCATGACCGCCGCCCGCGGAGGCACGACCAGAGCGATGCGCTCCCGCGGGCCGCGCAGGATGCGGTCGCGCAGCGAATAGTAAGTCTCGGCCGTGTCCAGCTCGATGACGCGCATCAGTCCTTGAGCGTCGCCTCCACGTGGCCGCGCACGGCGTCGAGGGCGGCCGACAGCAATTCCGGGTTGCGCCCGCCGGCCGTGGCCAGGTCGGCCCGCCCGCCGCCGCCGCCACCCACGACTTTGGCCACTTCGCGCACCAGGTCGCCCGCCTTCAGGCCGCGGGCGATGAGGTCGTCGGTCACGGCGGCGACGATGACGGGCTTGCCGTCCTTGACCGCGCCGAGGACAACCACGCCCGACTGAAAGCGGTCGCGGTACCAGTCGGCCATCTCGCGCAACTGGTCGGTGTCGCCGGCCTTGACCTGGGCGGCCAGCAGGTGCGTGCCCTTCGTCTCCAGCACGCCGCCGAGCAGCACCTCGAAGTCGCCGCGCAACAGCCGCCGCTTGGCCGTCTCCAGGTCGCGCTCGGCGGCGCGGTCGTGCTCCAGCAGTGCCTCGACGCGGCTCTCCAGCTCGCCGACGGGCGTGTTGAGCCTGGCCGCCAGACGGTCGAGCGCCGCCAGCCGCTTGCTGACGAACTCATACGCGCCGCGGCCAGTGACCGCCTCCACGCGGCGGGTGTTCGCGCCAACGGCCGATTCGCTGACGAAGCGGAACAGGCCGATCTCGCCCGTCTCGCTGACGTGCAGGCCGCCGCACAACTCGAAGCTATAGGGTGACGCAGCCTCGCCGTCGCCGTTGCCGCC
>DAOSMQ010000034.1:9712-11058 GCA_035372725.1 Promineifilum sp. (SeqCode) | reverse complement strand
CGGCGCGGCGTTCCGGCTGCGCGTCTTCACCGTCAACCACCCCGGCTACGACGTTCCCGCCAGCGCCGCCATCGACCGCTACCACCTGGAAGCCTACAGCATCCGCCACCAGCCGCAGGCCATGCGCGCGGGCCTGCGCTGGCTGCTCGACGGGCCGCTGGCCAGAGAGACCGACATCATCTGGATCGCCTATGGCCACTCGATGGGCGGTCTGGCCCTCAGCCAGTGCCAGACCGAGGCGCTGGTTGAGGAGATGGCCGCCGCCGGCCGCCGGCTGCGGCCGACGCGCGTCCTGTCGGCCCCGGCCTTCTGCCTCCAACCGGAGGCGCGGGCCGCCCTGAGCCGGCTGGATGTGCTCCACGCCATGAAGCTGACCCTTGGCCGGCTGCCGCTCTACGCGCCCGTGGCCACCGGCCTCTTTCGCGCCTTCGCGCCGCTGTTCTACCTGGCCGGGGCCGACCGCTTCACCATCGGCGGGCTGCGCGGCTTCGGCGGCTATGGGCGGCTAAACCCGTTCATCCTCCTGGAGCAGGGGCGGGAGTTGCTGCGGCTGGAGCCGGACGACGTCTGCGGCCCCGACACGCTGGCCGATGCCCATGTCCTGCTGTCGCGGCAGGATGGCATGGTCAACTGGCAGGCGACACACGATCTCATCGCCACAGCGCGGCGAGACGGCCATCGCGTGCGCCACTACGACCTCGACAGCACCCACCTGATGGAAGTTGACCAGCCCCAGGCTGTCGCCGGCATCCTGCGGCAGATCATTGCCGCGGCGTTGGCCGAGTGGCCCGCCGATGACGAGGATTTACGCCGATAAGAATCAGAATTCCTTCTCTGCGAAAATCAGCTAATCCAGGGCTTTTCCAAAGTCGTCCAGGGACTATGCGCCTGGGGTGACTTTGGCAAAGCCCTGCCGCTAATCAGCGTCATCTGCGTGCCGTTCCTGCCCGTGCTATAATCCCGCCCGATGAGCGTAACTAATCTTGCCAAGCGCCGCGGCGAAATTCTGGATGAGATCATGGCCCACCACCGCGAGCGGCTGCCGCGGGTGATGGCCGAGCGGCCGCTGGCTGACCTGCGGGCTATGGCCGCCGTCGCCCCGCCGCCGCGCGATTTCGCGGCCGCCTTGCGCGCCCCGGGCGTGGCGCTAATCGCCGAGTGCAAGAAGGCTTCGCCCAGCAAGGGGCTGATCGTGCCCGACTATGATCCCGTGCGGCTGGCGCGGGCCTACGAAAAGGGCGGCGCGCGGGCTGTCTCTGTGCTAACCGACGCGCGCCATTTTCAGGGTGCCCTGGAGCATCTGCGCGACGTGCGCGAGGCCGTGCGCCTGCCCGTGCTGCGCAAGG
>DAOSMQ010000034.1:0-9612 GCA_035372725.1 Promineifilum sp. (SeqCode) | reverse complement strand
CTGGAGCATCTGCGCGACGTGCGCGAGGCCGTGCGCCTGCCCGTGCTGCGCAAGGATTTCCTCTTTCATCCCTATCAGCTCTACGAGGCGCGCGTGGCCGGGGCCGACGCCGTCCTGCTCATCGCCGCCGTACTGGGCGACCACGACCTGGCCGAGTTGCACGCTCTGGCGCGGCAGCTGGGCATGGCCGCGCTGGTCGAAGTGCACAACGAGGCCGAGTTGGCGCGCGTCTTGCCGCTGGGGCCGGAATTGGTGGGCGTCAATAACCGCGACTTGCAGACGTTCGCGATCGATCTGGGCACGACAGCGCGACTGCGGGCGCTCATCCCGCCGGCCGTCGCCGTGGTGGCCGAGAGCGGCCTGAAGACGCCTGACGACGTAACCGCCATGCGGGTTGCGGGCGCGGCGGCCGTGCTGATCGGCGAGGCACTGGCGCGCAGCAAGGATGTCGTCGCCACAACCCGGCAATTTGTCGCCGCCGGGCGCGCCTGATGCAGACGGTTACAGTGAGCGGTAGGACGATAAACCCACGCAAACACCAAAAAACCCGGCCAATGAGCCGGGTTTCTTGTGCGACCGAATTCACCCCGCGTACAATTCACCCCATGAAGTGTACAAGACAAATGTAGCCGAAGTTGCCGATAGACACATCAGGAAATAGGCCATATTTGTCTACAAAATTGTGCGTATTTGTGGTGGGGGAGAACCCTGAACGGGTTGACTTCCGCAGTGGCGGGAGAACCTCACAGAGACACTATACGATAACCGATTCTATTGGCCTTGTCCAGTGTTTCTTTTCCTAGCACATCATTTACGTTTGACCGGCCCCGCGCTGCCTAAAAGCGAACGATTAACCGGAAGGAGAATCAGGAGTCCTTATGAGCAAGAAGAAGGTTGCCATTATCACCGATAGCGTCGCCAACCTGACGCCGGAGACGCTCGCCGAGCATGACATCTACGTCATCCCCCAAATCCTCAATTGGGAGGGCAATAGCCTTCTAGACCAGATCGACATCACCACGACCGAGTTCTACGAGCGGCTGCCGAAGTCGAAAGACCTGCCCAAAACCTCGCAACCGTCGCCGGGACAATTCACCGAGCACTTCATGAAGGTTGCCGCGGGCGCGGACAGCATCGTCGCCGTGTTTGTTTCTTCGGCGCTCAGCGGCACGATCCAGTCGGCCCATCTGGGGGCGCAGGCGATGGGCGACTACCCCATCGAGATCGTCGATTCGCGCTCGGCGTCGTTGGGGCTGGGGTTGTTGGCCGTGGCCGCCGCCCGCCATGCCGCCGCGGGCCACGACACCCACGCCGTGGCCGAGTATGTGCGTGGCCTCGTGCCGCGGATGCGCGTGCTCTTCGTCGTCGATACGCTGGAGTATCTCCACAAGGGCGGGCGGATCGGCGGGGCCAAGCGCCTGGTTGGGTCGGTGCTGTCGATCAAGCCCGTCCTCCACATCGAAAATGGCCAGATCGAGCCGCTGGCGTCTGTGCGCACCAAGAGCAAGGCCGTTGCCCACATGCTTGAGGTCGTTCTGGGCGAAATGAAGGGCAAGAAGCACATCCACGCCGGCATCATCCACGCCGGCGCTTACAGCGACGCCCTCGCTATCAAGGAACAGGTCTTGGCCGCCGTTCAGCCGGATGAACTGCTGCTCAATGAACTGACGCCCGTCATCGGCGCCAACGTTGGGCCGGGCATTCTGGGCATGGGCTATTACACGGAGGAGTAGGCCGGGCGACGCGCCAGACCTGAGGGGTCTGGCGCGTCGCCGCTCATTCGTACAGCGACGCCAACCCTTGCCGCAGCATCAGGCGCGCCAGTTGGGTGCGGTTGCTCACACCTGCCTTGCGCAGGATGTTGGACACGTGCGTGCCTACCGTGCGAACGCTGATGTTCAGCGCGTCGGCGATGTTCTGGTTGTCATAGCCGCGGGCGACCAAACGGGCGATCTCCAATTCGCGCTCGGTGAGCTGCGTCTCCAGCGTCGCTTCGCGTGGCGTGGCCGTGTTGCGTATGGCCAGCGACTGCATCAGCCGCAGCGTCACCGTCGAATTGAGCGGCGATTGCCCGGCGTGGATCTGTTGTAGAGCCTCGACCAGCTTCTGGCCCACGTCTTGCTTCAGCACAAAGCCCAACGCCCCGGCGTGAAAGGCCTCGAAGATCTGCGCGTCGTCGCTGTAGCTGGTCAGAATGAGGATGCGCGCCGCCGGCCATTGGGCGACGATCTCCCGCGTGGCGCGGATGCCGTCCATCCGGGGCATGATCAGGTCCATCAGGATCACATCGGGCCGCAGCGCCAGGGCGCGATGCACGGCCTCCTCGCCGTCGGCGGCCGTGCCAATGACGCGCAGGCCCGGCTTCGTGGCCAACATCGCGCATAGCCCTTCGCGCACGATGGTCTGGTCTTCAACAACCAGGATGTGGATAGCGTCGGTCATTGCTGCTCTGCCTCCTGTGGCCCGGCCGTCAGCGGGGCGCGCGCTTCGACGCGCGTGCCCCGCCCCTGGCGGCTGGTGATGCTCAACCGGCCACCGACTTTGTCCAACCGCCTGGCCATACTCTCCAGCCCCATGCCGCTGCCGGCGGCGGCATCGCGCCGGCGGAAGCCCACGCCATCGTCACGGACGACGAGGATCAGTTCGCCCCCGGCGACGCGCAGCGTCACACTGACTCGCCCGGCGCGGGCGTGGTGCAGGGCGTTGTTGAGCGCCTCCAGGGCGACGCGATAGAAGGCCTCTTCCAGCGCTGGCGGCAACTCGCTCACGTCCTTGACGCTCAATTGCGTGGCGATGTTGGCCCGCTCCTCGACCGCTTGCAGCCGGGTGCGTAACGCGATGGCCAACCCCTGCCAGGCCACTGTATCGGCGCGCAGCTCGAACAACAGTAGGCGCATTTCCCTCAATGCCTGGTAGACGCGCTGCACAATGATCTGGGTGTGGCTTTCGACGGCCCGCAGGTCACCGGCGTGGGCTGATTCGCGGGCAGCCTCGGCCAGGAGGCCCGCGCTGTAGATGGTCTGGGTGACGGCATCGTGTAGCTCGCGCGCCATGCGCTCGCGTTCTTCCAGAACAGCCGCCTGGCGTGTCATCTGGCGCAGTTGCAGATTCTCCAGCGCCGCGCCGAGCTGGTCGGCGACGGCTGTTAGGAAGCGCATCGACCCCTCGAAGGCGTCGGGGCTGTCGCTCCACAGGCTCAGGACGCCGAGGTTGCGGCCGTGGGCGCGCAACGGGGCGCTGGCCGCGGCCCATGCCCGGTCTGCGGCCAGGGCCGTCGCCAGTTCGTCTCCGGCAATGCGGACCGCGCCGCCGAGCGCCTGCCGGCGCAGCAGCGCGGCCACCGGCGGCGCACCCAGCAAGCTCGCCAGGTGGCTGCCGCTACGATCCAGGTGGGCGATGAGCGGTAGCTCTGGCTGGCCAGGCTGGATCAGATGGACGGTCGCCGCCGGGCAATCGAAGGCGTCAACAACCAGTTCCAGGGCGCGCGCCAGGACGTTGCCCATCTCCGGCCGCTCGATCGTCGCCGCGCTGATGCCATAGAGGGCTTCCAGTTCGCGCGTGCGCTCGCGGACGCGCGCCTCCAGTTGTTCGGCGTAGCGCTGGGCCTCGTTAAACAGCCGGGCGTTTTCGATGGCCACGGCAGCCTGATTGGCGAAGGCGCTGGCCAGTTCCACGTCGGCGGCCGAGAAGCTGCGCGGCTGCTCCCGGTCGATGGTCAGCGCGCCGATGCAGACGCCATTGAACAGCAACGGCACGCCCAGCCAGGCGCGGATGTAACTGAAGCCGGGCAGCGGCAGCCAGTCCGGGTCTGTGGCGGTGTCGTCGATCATCCGGGGGGCGCGCGTGTCTATGAGCGCGCGCAGGATGGGCGGCGTGTGGGTGCGTAGGTCGTCCACCTGTTCCGGCCGCAAGGCCAGCTCGTGCGCCGCGGCAAAGACGATCTCCCCGCCGTCTAGCAAGACGATGGATGCGCTGGCAAAGGGGATCAACTCGCCCAGTTGCTCCAGAATGCGCTTGAGCACCGTGCCGCGGCTGAGACCCAGCGTCAAGCTGGCACCGACCTCGCGTAGGCTGCGCTCGCGGGCGCGGGCCTTCTGCTCGGCGGCCAGTAGGCGGCGGTTGTGGAGGGCCACCGCGACCACATTGGCCACTTCGCGGGCCACAGTCTCTTCATCCGACGAAAACGGGCGTGGGTCGCCCGTGATGATCCACAGGACGCCCAGCAATTGCCCGTCGGCGCGTACCGGGGCCGCCAGCAACGAGCGGCCGCCCATGGCCAGCGCGTGCTGGAAGCCGGGCGAGCCAGCGCTGGCAGCGCGGAGGTCGGCCAGATAGTAAAGGTCGCCCGCGGCGACAGTGGCCAGTATGTCGGTGCGGGTCACGGGCACTTGCGTGCCCGGCTCCCAGCCGTCGCCGCTATCCTGCAAGACGGTCATCGTTTCGGGGAAGGCACTGTAGAGGGAAATGCCGGCGGCCAGGCAGTCGATGGCCTCCTCAATGTAGCCGACAGCGATGTTGATGGCCGTCGCCGGGGCGACAGCCGAAAGGATGGTCAGGGCGACCTGTTGGCGGCGTTCCAGACGACGAGCAGCTTCAAAGGGCGTGTCCGCGGTCAGGGAGCCGGGTGGTGGCCGTGGGTCGCGCGAAGGCTCGACCGCTGGCTCGGCCGGCTGGACAGATGTGTCTGGCAATGGGGCGTCCATGTGGCTCCCGCCTTTCCTGCGATGGCTCCTCACCTTCCTGCACTTACGTCATTATACTTAGTTTGGTGCATTCTGTAAACTCCCGTTTGGGGTCACTCAGGGCTTTTCAGTAGTCGCCCAACCCGTAGCACAGCCTGTTAGGCTGTGGCCTGTGAAGACAGCCAAGACAGCCTGACAGGCTGTGTTACAGGTTGTCGCCGGTCGTTTGTTGCCCAGCCCGTCGCTCAACTCGTAGCACAGCCTGTTAGGCTGTGGCCTGTGAAGACAGCCTGACAGGCTGTGTTACAGGTTGTCGCCGGTCGTTTGTTGCCCGGCCCGTCGCTCAACTCATAGCACAGCCTGTCAGGCTGTGGCCGGTGAAGACAGCCTGACAGGCTGTGCTACGGGCAATTGCTGACAACTGAAATGCCTTGAGGTAGGCCGGCCCCTACTTGACACCGCCAGGCCAGTTATTATACTCATGATACAAAATATCAATTAGGAGTGCTTTGAACGACGTGCCAGGACGGATAGGAATATGGTTGGCCGGGGCGCTGCTGGCCGCGGGGCTGCTGGGCTGCGGCGGACAGGCGGCCGAGCCGGCGACTACAAACGTGGCCACGCCGGCGGATGCGTTGGCTCCGCTGTCCTTGCCGGCCGTGGCCGCTGTGCCCGGCGAAGGCCCGCTGCGCGTGGTGGCCACGACGAGCATCATCGGCGACATCGCCGGCCGCGTCGGCGGCGAGGCCATTGCCCTCACGACGCTCATGGCCGCCGGGCAGGACCCCCACAGCTACCAGCCGGCGGCGGCCGATCTGGCCGCGGCGGCCGACGCCGACCTCATCTTCGTCAACGGCTGGAACCTGGAGGAAGGACTCATTGCCGACCTCGATGCCGCCGGCGACGCGCCACGCGTGCCCGTGTCGGCCGGCATCACGCCCTTGCCCTCCAGCGCCGACCCGCGTGCGGCCGACCCCCACGTCTGGCAGGACGTGGCTAACGTGATGCAGTGGGTGGACAATATCGCTGCGACGCTAAGCGCCGCTCGCCCGGCCGACGCCGCCACCTTTACCGCCAACGCCGCCGCCTTGCGCGCCGAGTTGGCTACGCTGGACGAGGACATCCACGCGGCTACGGCGGCCATTCCCGCGACGCGGCGCATTCTGGTGACCAACCACGACACGCTGGCCTACTTCGCCGCCGCCTACGACTTTCGCGTCCTCGGTTCGGTCATCCCCGGAGCCAGCACGCTGGCCGAGGCCACGGCGGCCAACCTGGCGGCGCTGGCCGACGCCATGAACGACACCGGCATCTGTAGTCTGTTCATCGAGACCACGGCCGCCGACCAGCTGGCTCGCGCCCTGAGCGAGGAACTGGACGGCTGCAACACAGTGCGCGTCCTGTCACTCTACAGCGACGCCCTCGGCCCGCCCGGCAGCGGCGCGGACAGCTACACCGGTATGATGCGGGCCAATGTCGCTACGATTGTGGCGGCGCTGGGCGCTGATGAGCAGGGGAGCGGGGGCGCAGGGGTGCGGGGGCGCAAGGGAGCAGGGACAGTCTGCTCTCCCCTGCCCCCCTGCCCCCCTGCCCCCCTGCTCTCCAACAGGAGGCCCACGTGACCGGCCCCCACCCACAGCACGGCATCGCCCACGAGCCGGACGCGCCAACGCTGGAGGCCGACGACGTTTGGGCGGTCTATCGCGACCGGTTGGCCGCCGACGGGCCGCGCTACGCCCTGGAGGCGGTCACCTTCCGGGTGGCCCGCGGCGAACGCGTGGCCATCGTCGGCCCCAATGGCGCGGGCAAGAGCACGCTTTTCAAGCTCATCGTCGGGACGCTGCGCCCCGACCGCGGCCGGCTGGATGTCTTCGGCCACGGCCCGGCCGGCCACATCTGCATCGCCTACGTGCCCCAGCGCGCCCAGGTGGACTGGCGCTTCCCGGTGACGGTCGAGGACGTTGTCATGATGGGCCGGGTGGGGCAGATCGGGCTGCTGCGACGGCCGGGGCGGGCCGACTGGACGGCGACGCGAGCGGCGCTGGCGCGCGTCGGCGCGGCGGCGCTGGCCCGCAAGCAGATCGGCGGCCTGTCCGGCGGCCAACAGCAGCGCGTCTTCCTGGCCCGCGCCCTGGCCCAGGAGGCCGAGTTGGTGCTGCTTGACGAGCCGCTCAACGGCCTCGACGCGCCCTCGCAGGAGGCCATCCTGGCCGTGCTCGACGACCTGCGCCGCGACGGCGTGACCGTACTGCTGGCCACCCACGACCTCGACCTGGCCGCCGAGCGCTTCGACCGCATCATGCTGCTCAACCGGCGCGTCATCGCCTTCGGCCCACCGGCGGCTGTCCTGCAAGCCGACACCCTGCTGCGCGCCTATGGTGGCCATCTCCACGTCATCGACGCCGATGGCACAGCGATCATTGCCGACCCATCTTGCGACGAGAACTGACCGCCGGCCGCCGGCCACAGACGACAGACTACTGACCAACTGCTTTACTGACCACTGACCACTTACTTGCCCATGTCCTTCCTCCTCGCCCCCCTCCAATACGACTTCATCGTCCGCGCGCTGGTGGCCGCCATCATCGTCGGCGTGGTCTGCTCCGTGCTGGGTGTCTACATTGTTCTGCGGGGCATGGCCTTCCTGGGCGACGCCATGTCCCACACCATCCTGCCGGGCGTCGTCGTCGCCTACTTCCTAGGCTGGCCGCTGGCCGTCGGCGCGCTGGTCATGGGCGTGCTGACGGCGCTGGGCATTGGCTTCCTGACGCGGCGGGCAGCGCTGCAAGAGGACACGGCTATTGGCGTCATCTTCGCCGGTTTCTTCGCCCTGGGCGTGGCTCTGCTGTCGGCCGGAGCCAGTTCGGTCGATCTGGCCCACTTCCTGTTCGGCAACCTGCTCGGCGTCTCCAGCGGCGATCTGCTCATCACCGCCGCGCTGGGCGGGCTGGTGCTGTTGGTCATCTTCTTGTTCTACAAGGAGTTCCTGGTGCTGTCGTTCGACCCGCTGCTGGCGACGACGCTACGGCTGCCGACGACCTTCCTCCACTACCTGCTGTTGCTGCTCATCGCCATCACCATCGTCGTCGCCCTGCAAGTCGTCGGCGTGGCCCTGATGCTGGCCATTCTGGTGACGCCGGCGGCGGCGGCTTCGTTCGTCACCCACCGGCTGCCGGCGATGATGGCCGTGTCGGCGCTTATCGGCGTCGTCTCCGGTGTGGCCGGGGTCTACGCGGGCTACTACCTCAACATCGCCTCCGGCCCGGCAGTGGTGCTGGCGGCGACGCTCATCTTCCTGATCGTGCTGACCTTCAGCGTGCTGCGGCGGCGCTCGCCCGCGGCCGAGGGGGTTGCTCTATGAGCGCCGAGCACGCTACGGCGCTGGCGCAAGCCCTGCAAGCGCGCGGCTATCGGTTGACGCCCGCCCGCCGGGCCATTCTCGACGCCCTGGCCGCCGCCGGCGACCATCCGACGGCCGACGAACTGGCCGCCGCCGTCGTCCGCGCCGCGCCGGGCGTCGGCCGCATGACCGTCTACCGCACCCTCGACCTGCTGAGCGAGCTAGGGCTGCTGCGGCCGGTCTACCAGGGCACGGGCGCAGCCCGCGGGGCGCGCCACTACGTTTTGTTACTGGACGGCCACCACCACCATCTCGTTTGCTCCTGCTGCCGGCGGGTGATCGAATTCGACGACTGCGCCCTGGGCGAGCTGGCCGAGACAGTCGCGCGGCGCTATGGCTTCGTCGTCGAAGGGCACTTGCTGGAGTTTTATGGGCGCTGCGCGGAGTGCGGGAGTAGGGATTAGGGGCCAGGTTCCAGGGGAAGAGTGCTCCTCCCTGGAACCTGGCCCCTGGAACCTGGAACCCAACCCCCCAGCCCCTCCTCTTGGCCACCAAGGGCGGACGCAGTACAATAAACTCATGGCGGCGAGGACGATTGGGCGCTATGTGGTGCGGGAGGAGATCGGCCAGGGGGGTATGGCCACGGTCTACCGCGCGCTCGATCCCCACTTTCAGCGCGACGTGGCCATCAAGGTTCTACCGCTGCACTTTCTCCACGATCCCCGCTTTCGCGCCCGCTTCGAGCGCGAGGCGCGCATCGTCGCCGGGCTGCAACACCCGGCCATTGTGCCCGTCTACGACTTCGGCGAGGACAACGGCCAGCCCTACCTGGTCATGGCGCTGATGAGCGGCGGCTCGCTGGAAGACCGCCTGCGCCAGGGGCCGATGCCGCTGGTGGAGACGGAGCGCATCATCGGCCGCCTGGCCCCCGCTCTCGACGCCGCCCACCAGCGCGGCGTCATCCACCGCGACCTGAAGCCAGCCAACATCCTCTTTGACCAGTGGAACGAGCCATACCTGACCGACTTCGGCATTGTCAAGCTGACGCAGGGCAGCAGCGACGACTCGGCCTCGCTGACCACCGTTGGCGGCATCATCGGCACGCCCGCCTACATGAGTCCAGAGCAGGTGCAAGGGGCCGTCATCGACGGCCGCAGCGACATCTACTCGCTGGGCGTTATCCTGTTCCAGATGCTCAGCGGCCGGCTGCCCTACGACGCGACTACGCCCATCGGCCTGGCGTTTAAGCACATCTCCGAGCCGATCCCCAGCATCCAGGCGATGGGCAATGTCCGCCTGCCGGCCGAGTTCCAGACCATTGTCAACCAGGCCATGGCCAAGTTGGCCAACGACCGCTACCCGACAGCCGTGGCCCTGGCCCGCGATCTGACGCGCGTCGTCCACGGCTCCGGCCCACGGCCGACGGTGGTCGTGCCGCCCGCGCCGGGCGGGTTGGCGGCCACGCAGCGCGTCGAAGGCCCACCCAGCGCGCCGCAGATGCCGTCTGGCGGCCCACCCGCCTACCCGTCGGGCTGGCCGGCTGTGCCGCCGCAGGCCGCCGCGCCGCCGCAGGCCGCCGCGCCGACGGCG
>DAOSMQ010000033.1:0-11101 GCA_035372725.1 Promineifilum sp. (SeqCode) | reverse complement strand
TGGAGGACTTCCTGGGTCATCTGCGGGCGCGCGGCTACCTGAACCCGGCCGCGCTAGGCACGCTGGAGCTGCACCCGGAGTTCTTCGCCGACGAGGCCACGGCGCTGCGTTTCCTGCGCGTGCTGCGGGCCTACGGCATCGGCCGGGTCAGCGTCGGCTACCAGGCCTCGGACGACGCGCTGCTGCGGGCGACAAAGCGGCGGCACACGGCCGGCTTCCTGCCCGCGGCGATGGCTCTGCTGCGGGCGGAGGGCTTTCTGGTCAATCTCGACCTGATGTATGGCCTCGTCGGCCAGAGCCACGCCGCCTGGGCAACGACACTGGCCGACGCCGTCGCCGCCGCGCCAGACTCCATCAGCACCTACTTCCTGTTCGTCGACCGGGGCACGGGGCTGTATGCGCGCGTGCAGCGCGGCGCGGCGCAGTTGCCAGGCCACCGGCACGCGCAGACGCAACACCTGCTGGCCCAGTTGTGTCTGGAGGCGGCCGGCTACCACGAGTTGCCCAACGACTTCTGGGCGCGCCCGGCGGCCGACCCGGCGACCTTCCGGCCAGAAAGGCTGCCGTCGCAGGCCGTGACGCTGCCCATCGGGCCGGGGGCCTACGGCTACTACAGCGGCGCGCAGGTGGGCAACGTCTTCGACCTGGCCGAGTACGAGCGGCGCGCGGCCGTGGGTCAATCGCCGCTGTGGCGCGCCTATCGCCTCAGCGCCGACGAGTCATTTCACCGCGATGTGATGTTTTCTCTGAAGAATGATCCCTATATCGATTGTAGTCTGTTCCGCAGCGCCTATAATAGTAGTCCACTGGAGCGCTTCGCGGCGCGCTTCGAGCGGCTGGAGCGGCTGGGCCTGGTGGCCATCGATGGCGAGCGCATCCGCCTGACCGGCAAGGGGCGGCTGTGCGTTGAGGAGATCGCCGCCCTGTTCCGCGCTCCGGGCATCAGCCCGGCGGCCGACGCGGCCGAGCCGCTGTTGCAAAAGCATCTCTTCGCGGCGACATATCCGGTGGTGGACTGGTAACGTGGGGCGGGGTGGCAGACTCCTGTCCGGGAGGTTGAACGAATGACCGAACACGCGCGCGTGCTCATTGCCAAGCCGGGGCTGGACGGCCACGACCGTGGGGCCAAGGTGACCGCCCGCGCTCTGCGCGACGCCGGTATGGAGGTCATCTACACCGGTTTGCGCCAGACGCCGGAGATGGTCGTCGAGGCGGCGCTGCAAGAGGACGTGGACGCCATTGGCCTGAGCATCCTCTCCGGCGCGCATATGCCCCTGACGAGCCGCATCCTGGAACTAATGGCCGCCAACGACATGGGCGACGTGCCCGTGCTGCTGGGTGGCATCATCCCCGACGAGGACGCGACCCGGCTGCGGGAGATGGGCGTGGCCGCGGTCTTCGGGCCAGGGGCCAGCCTCGACGACGTGATCGCCGCCTTCCGCGCCGCCATCGCCGCTCGCCGGGGCAACGCCTGAGTCTATCTATCCGACCAATGCCCACCGCTCTGCGCCGTCTCTTCAGCATCCAGCCGGGCGAAGAGCAGCTAACCTTGCTGCTCTTCGCCCAAATGTTTCTGATCGGCATCGGCAACAACTTCGTCGAAACGTCCGTCTTCCCGCTCTTCCTGAGCACCTTCAGCGCCGGCACGCTGCCCTACCTGTACATCATCAACGCCGTCGTTGTGGCCCTGCTGTCGGCCGCTTACCTGCGCCTGGGCCGGCGGCTGACGTTCACCCAGGGGCTGCGCGTGCTGTTGGGCTTTCTGGCGGCGCTGACGTTGGCCTACTGGCTGGCGCTGACGCTGGACGGCGGCCGGCCGGTCACTTTCGCCCTGCCCATCCTCTTCCAGATCGCCGTGAACCTGGGCCAGGTCGCCTTCTGGACGATGGCCGGGCGGCTGTTGACGTTGCGCCAGTCGAAGCGCCTCTTCGGGCCGATTGGCGCCGGCCAGTGGGTGGCCATTGTCCTGACCGGCTTCCTCATTCCGGGCATCGTCCGCGCCATCGGCACAGTCAATCTGCTACTGGTGGGCGCGTTTGGCTTCGCCGGGGCGCTGGCGTTGCTAGTGGTCATCACCGGCCGCTACCGCGGGGCGCTGGACACGGTTGAGGCGCCGGGCACTGTCGCCCGCAAGGAAGCGCCGGGCGCGTTCCTGCGTAACCCCTACATCCTGCTCATGTTCGGCCTGACGATTGCCTCGTGGCTGTCGTTCTTCTTCGTTGACAATATCTTCTTCAACCGCATCAGCGCGCGCTTTCCCGATCCGGCCGATCTGTCGGCCTTCATGGGCCTCTACCTGGCCGTGCTGGGCATCTTCACCCTGTTCAACAACACCTTCCTGGCCGGACTGATCATCAACCGTCTGGGCATGCGCGTGGGGCTGTTCGTGCTGCCGGGGTTGCTGTTCGTCGTCACGCTGGCCTTCAGCGTCGCCGGCGTCGGCTGGGGGCTGGTGCCGCTGCTCTTCTGGCTGGCCACGCTCAACCGCGTCCTCGACCTGGGCTTCATGTTCTCGGTCGATCAGACGGCGCAGGCCATCCTCTACCAGCCGTTGCCCGCGGCCGAGCGGGCGCGCGTCCAGACCATCGACAACGGCATCGTGCGCATGGTCGCCGTGGGATTGGCCGGCGTGTCGCTGCTGCTGCTCAATCGCCTGCCGCAGTTCACCGTCGTCCACGTGGCGATGGTGCTGCTGGTCATCATCATCGCCTGGCTGGCGGTGGCCTTCCGGACGACGCGCGCCTATCCGCGGGCGCTCATGGCCGCGCTGTCGCGGCGGCGGCTCACCGGCGTAGAGCTAAGCCTGGGCGACAGCGACAGCATCGCCGTGCTGACCGAGGCGCTGCGCAGCCCCCGGCCCGGTTCGGCCCTCTACGCGCTCGGTTTGCTGGCCCAGCACCGGCCGGAGGCGTTGGCCGAGGCCGCGCCCGACCTGCTACGCCATCCCGAAGCCGCCGTCCGCCGCGAGGCCGCGCGGCAGATCGAGGCGCTGGGCCTGCCGGCCGGGCGCGACGCCCTGCTGGCCGCGGCCGAGAGCGACCCCGACCCGCTGGTGCGCGGCGCGGCCTGGCAGGCGCTGGCGGCCGTGGGTGGGGCGGAGATGGAGCCGGCCCTGGTGGCGCATCTGGCTGCGCCGGAGCCGGAGACGCGGCTGGGAGCGCTGCTGGGTCTGCGCCACTACGGCTCAGACACGGCACGGACGGAGGCCGAGGCGACGTTGGCCGCCCTGGCGACTTCGGCCAATCCCGCCGAGCGCCGTCTGGCCATTCGCGCGTTGGAGCGGCCGGCCGGGGCCGGTTGTGCCCTGCTATCGCGCCTGCTGGCCGACAGCGACGACGGCGTGCGCCGCGAAGCGTTGGCCGTCGCCGGGCGGGCGCAGTGCCCCGCTGTCTGGCCCGAGGTTGTCGCCGCGCTGGGCCGCCGGGCGACGCAGATGGCGGCCGTGGCCGCATTGCGGGCGGGCGGCGAGGCGGCGCAGCCGGCTGTCGTCAGCGCCCTCTGCCAGAACGACCAGCCGGTGGAGTTGTTGGTGGGCCTGGCCCGCGCGGCCGGGCGCATGGGCAACGAAGCGGTCACGACGGCGCTGGCGGCCCGGCTGGATCATCCCAGCGACACGGTGCGGACGGAAGTGCTGCTGGCGCTGACGGGCGCGAGCTACCGGGCCACGGGCGAGGCCGCGGCCGCTGTGCGCCGCCAAATTGCCGCCGAGACCAGCCACGCCGCCTGGCTGCTGGCCGGCCTGCGCGACTGCCTGGCCGCTGAGGAACTCGACTATCTACGGCGCGTGCTACAAGACCAGTTCGCCGCTGCCCGCGACCGCATCTACCTGCTGCTGGCGCTGCTGGTGGAGCCGTCCGCAATGCACGATGTGCGCGAGGTGTTGGGTCAGGGCCACCAGGCCACGGAGGCGCGCCGGGCCTACGCGCTGGAGATCCTTGAGTTGGGCTTGCCGGCAGAGCTAAAGGCAATGGTCATGCCGCTGTCGGAAGAGATGTCGCCCGCGGCGCGGTTGCAGCGCCTGGGCGGTCTGTATGACGCGCCCGCTCTGTCGCCCACGGAGCGCGTCGAGGCGCTGCTGCGCGGCGACGGCCGGGCCAACCACTGGCTGGAGGTCACGCGCCTGTTCGCCGCCGGGCAGGTGGGTTGCACTGGCCCCGACCTGCCCGAACTATTGCGGCGCTATCAGACCAGCAGCGATCCCGTCTTGCGCGAGACGGCCGTCTGGACGTCCGCCCGTCTGGGTCATGCCCCCGCTGTTGCCCCGTCACCCGGAGAAAGAGCCATGCTGACGACGATTGAGAAGGTCATTTTCCTGAAGGACGTCGATCTCTTCGCCGAGACGCCGGACGAGCTACTGGCCGAGATCGCCGGGCTGTTGACCGAGGTGGAGCGACCGGCGGGCGCGAGCGTCTTCGGCAAGGGGGACGCGGGCGACTCGCTCTACATCATCGTTAGCGGCGAGGTGCGCATCCACGACGGCGACTACATGCTCAACACCCTGGGCGAGTCGGAAGTCTTCGGCGAGATGGCCCTGCTGGACCCGGAACCGCGCATGGCCGCGGCCACGGCCGAGACGGACACGCTGTTGCTGCGCCTGGAGCAATCGCCGTTCTATGAGCTGATGGACACGCGCAGCGAAGTGGCCCGCGGTGTCATCCGCGTGCTCTCGCGGCGGCTGCGGCAGCGCGTGCAGGAGGTGGCCGCGCTGCGGTCGGCCTAGTCGCGGCGGGTGGCTGGTTCGCTGACGCTACGCGGCGGTGGCTTCATCTGGTACAATTCCTTGTCATTTCGCAGCCGGCATCTCTGGCGTTGCCGGTTGCCATCTTATGGAGTTGGGCGATATGGACAAACCGGGCCGAAACGATCCCTGCTATTGCGGCAGTGGCAAGAAGTACAAGCAGTGCCACATGCCCGCCGACCTGGCCGCCGAGCGCGAGCAGCGCGCCTGGGCCGACGCCGCGCGCAATTTGCGCGCCGACCTGCTGGAGTTCGCCGATAGCGAGCGCTTCGACGACGACGCCGGCGCGGCCGCGGCCGGCTACTGGAACAACTTGTACACGGCTGAGACGTTGGCACAGATGAGCGCCTCCGAGTCCGAGCGCTTCTTTGACTGGTTCGCCTTCGACTACGCCTTGCCGTCGGGTGAGCGCGTCGTCGAGCAATATCGCGGCGAGCACAGCGACCTGCCTTCGCCACAGCGCGAACTGCTTGACCAGTGGGTTGCCGCCGGGCCGATGAGCGGTTACGAGCTGTTGGGCTACGAGCGGCAGACGTTGCGCCTGCGCGACATGGCCTCCGGGCAGGAGGTCGATGTCTTTGAGCCGGCTGGCCATGGCGACGCGCCGCTGGGGGCGATCCTCCTTGGCCGCCTCGTGCCCGTCCAGGACCATCTGGAGTTCTTCGCCCTGCCGGCCTACATCCCGCCGGAAGAGATCGCCGACCTGCCGGCGCAACTGGCGGCGCTGCAAGCCGACGGTGGGCCTGAGGCTCTGCGCGGCGGGAACACCCTCTTCATCCACCACGCGCTGGAGCAGGCCAAGCTGGCCGGGCGGCCGCCGGTTGCCCGCCTCGACCCGCGCCATAATGCCAGCGCCGCTCAGCAGCGCCATCGGCACGAACGCGCGCGTTTTAAAGGCCCCAACGGCCGCGCCGAAACCCTGCCGCACATGGCCCAGACACGGCGCAAAGCCATCTAAGCCGGCCCCAATGACGTCAAACAGTAAGCTGATCGTCCATACCCAGAATACCCCGCTCCGCGGCACGATCACCGTCCCGGGCGACAAGTCGATCAGCCATCGCGCTGTCCTGTTGGCCGCGCTGGCCGAAGGCGTCAGCGTCATCCGTAACTGGCTGCCGGCCGGCGACACGCTGGCGACGCTGGAAGTGATGCGCGCGCTGGGTGTCCACATCGACGTGGATGAGCGCCTGCCGCAGGCGTGGGACTTGCGCATTGAGGGGCGGGGGTTGCGCGGCCTACGCCGGCCGGCCGGGCCGCTCAACTGCCGCAACGCCGGCACGGCCATCCGCCTGCTGGCCGGGGTAATGGCCGGGCAATCGTTCCCCTCGGTGTTGGACGGCAGCGAGCAGCTCCGCCGCCGGCCGATGGGCCGCGTGACCGAGCCGCTACAACTCATGGGCGCGGACATCCGCGCCGAAGAAGGGCACGCGCCGCTGTACATTCGCCCGTCGACGCTCCACGGTGTCAGCTATAGCTTGCCCGTGGCCAGCGCCCAGGTGAAGAGCGCCCTGCTGTTGGCCGGCCTCTACACCGGCGACGCCGTGCGCGTTTTCCAGCCCGGCCCGGCCCGCGACCACACCGAGCGCCTGCTGATGGCCATGGGCGCGGTCGTGACGATGCAGGCGGGCTGGGCGACGCTGAGCGACGCGCCGCCGGGCGGCCGTCGCCTGCTGCCGCTGGACATGACCGTGCCCGGCGATTTCTCCTCGGCCGCCTTCCCCATCGTCGCCGCCACCATCGTGCCCCACTCCGAGGTCACCATCCGCGGCGTGGGCATCAACGAGACGCGCACCGGCCTGCTGCACGTCCTGCGACAGATGGGCGCCAACATCGCCATCAGCAACCAGCAGGTGACCGGCGGCGAAGTGGCTGCCGACGTCAGCGTTGGCTTCGCCGAGCTGCACGGTGTTGATGTGGATGGGCCGACGGTCGTACGCGCCATCGATGAGTTCCCCGTCTGGGCTGTGGCCGCCACGCAGGCGGTCGATCATAGCACCGTCCGCGACGCGGCCGAGTTGCGCGTCAAGGAAGTGGATCGCATTGCCCTGCTGGCCCAGGAGTTGCGCCGTCTGGGAGCCAACCTTGATGAGCACCAGGACGGTTTCACTGTCTACGGGCCGACGCGCCTCAAGGGGGCCAGCGTCGATAGCCACGACGACCACCGCCTGGGCATGGCTCTGGCCGTGGCCGGGCTGGCGACTGACGAGCCGACGCTCATCCATGACGCCGCCTGCATGGCCGACAGCTTCCCCGGCTTCGTCGATACGATGCAGCAACTGGGGGCGTCGATGGAGTGGGTTAAGCCGGCCTAGGCCGTGGAGGGGCGGTGCTCTACCTGGTGGCGACGCCCATCGGCAACCTCGGCGACATCAGCCTGCGGGCGCTGGAGGTGCTGCGCGCCGTGGACTACGTCGCCAGTGAGGACACGCGCAAGACCGGCCTGCTGCTGAAGCACTTCGACATCAAGAAGCCGCAGATCGCCTTCCACGAGCACAACGAGGAGCGCGCCGGGGCGCGCATCATGACCCTGCTGGCGGACGGGCAATCGGTCGCCGTCGTCTCCGACGCGGGCACGCCGGGCGTGGCCGACCCCGGCTTCACGCTGGTGCGGCGGGCCATCGCGCTTGATCTGCCAGTGACGATGATTCCCGGTGCGTCGGCGCTGGTGATGGCCCTGGTGCTGTCCGGGCTGCCGTCGCACAGCTTCACCTTTCGCGGTTTCCCGCCGCGCAAGAGCGGCAAGCGGCAGGCGTTCCTGGCCATCGACCGCGATGCGCCCCACACGCTCATCTTCTACGAATCGCCCCATCGTCTGCGCGACTTCCTGGCCGACGCGCTGGCGGTCTATGGCGACCGGCCGGCGGCCGTGGCCAACGAGTTGACGAAGATGTTTGAGTCGGTACGGCGGGGCTTGCTCTCCGAACTAATCGCCTCGTTGGCCGACGAGGAGCCAAGAGGGGAGTACGTGGTGGCGATCGGCGGGGCAACCGCGGCCGGGTAGCGCCGCCTACTTGTGATACGGCTCCCCATTGAGGATCGTAAACGCCCGGTAAAGCTGCTCCAGCAAGACGACGCGGGCCAGTTCGTGGGGGAATGTCAGCCGCGAGAGGGCCAGCTGCTCGTCGGCCGCGGTCACGGTCGCCGGATCGAAGCCGACCGGCCCGCCGACGAGGAAGGCCAGCCGGCCGTAGCTCTCCAGTTGCCCCTGTAGCCACGCCGCCAACTCCGGGCTGGTCATCTCTCGCCCCGTGGCGCTCAGCAGCACCAGCCGCGCGCCGCGCCCGGCGGCCAGGAGCTGCTCCCCCTCGCGGGCCGTGGCCACGGCGTCGGGCAGCGACCGGCCAACCGCATCTTTGACCTCGACCAGATGAAAATCGGTGTAGCGGCTCAGGCGGCGGGCGTAGTCGTCCTGCACCGCCTGCCAGTGGCGTTCGCGCAGCCGGCCGACCGCGGCGACTGTCACATGGCCGATGGCGCGGGGCATGGGGGCCAGGGCCTCAGCCTAGTTCAGGCGGCCGAGCAGCAGCCCCTTGGCCCACTGGGCGGGCAGGTAAAGCGGGGCGATGGCCTGGGCGCGGTCGTAGCAGGCCAGGGCGCGGTAGGGGTGGCCCAGGGCCTCATAGGTCCGGCCGAGGTTGAGGTAGGCGAACTGCGGTGTGTCGTAGCGCGGCGCGGCCGTGGCCCGCTCCAGCCAGGGCACGGCCTCTTCCGGCCGCCCCTGGGCCAGCATATACGCGCCGATGTCGTTATAGGGGTTGCCGAACGTCGGATCGAGAGCGATGGCCTTCTCGCACTCGGCGATGGCCTCGTCGTAGCGATCCATGTAGCTATAGGCCCAGCCGAGATAGGTGTGGGCTTCGGCCGTCGGGTAGACGGCCAGCGACCGCCGGTAGAGGGCGATGGCGTCGCCCAGTTCGCCCTGTTGCTGGTGGCGATAGGCGCGATCGATCAGGATTTGCGCCTGTTCGCGCATGATGTCTTGTTCTTCCATGATAGTGCGAGTGTAGCACCGGGCGGCGGCCGATTCAAGTCCTCTTACTCAGCCGCAGCAACAAAGCCAGCACGCCCACGGCCAGCGCCGCCAGCAAGACCAGCTTAAGCAGCGGCGAGGACACCAGGACGGCCATCAGCCCAAACACCAGGGCGACGCTGTAATAGCCCAGGACAATGCGCGGCGTCGGCAGGCCGCTGTCGGCCAGGCGAAAGTGCAGGTGGCCGCGGTCGCTGCTCATGGGGTGCCGCCCTTGCCGCAGCCGCGAGACGATTTGCCAGGCCACGTCGATGATGGGCACGGCCAGCACCAGCAGCGCCGTGGACAGTTTGGCCGGCGAGAGAATCGACAGCGTGGCTACCTGATAAGCCAAAAAGTAGGCCCCGGCCGAGCCGAGAAAGATGCGCGCCGGCGAGAAGTTGAACGGCAAAAAGCCCAGCAGCGCCCCGGCCAGTGCCAGCGGAAAGAGCGGCACGGTCGATTGGCCCAGCCGGAAGCTGTGGACGGCGAAGAAGACCGCGGCGATCAGGCACACCCCGGCCGCCAGCCCGTCAAGGCCATCCAGGAAGTTGATGGCGTTGAGCATGCCAATGATCCAGAAGGTTGTGAAGAGCAACGCCAGCGGACGCCAGATCCACACCAGTGTCCCCTCGACGCGAAAGAGGGGAATTGCCTGCCACAATGCCGTGCCGGGCAGTGGGTTGGTGAAGACTTCGATGAAGATGATGTGGGCGATGGCCACCAGCGCGCCGGACAACTGGATCACCAGTTGCGCCCACGGCGGCAGGTCGTAGCGGTCGTCGAGCAGGCCGCCGGCCAGCACGATCAGGCTGCCCAACACCACGCCGCGCAACCGCAGGGCGTCGTCGGGGTTGCCGGGCGGCCGCAGCAGGTAGATGAGGGCCACGCCAACGGCCCAACCCGCGGCCACGGCCAACCCGCCCAGCTTGGGCATGCGGCCGTGGTGCTGGCGACGGCCGCCCGGCTCAGCGACGATGCCCCAACGGAAGGACAGGCGGCGGGCCAGCGGCGTGGTCGCCGCGGCGACGACCAGCGCGGCCAGGGTGACGACGAAGGCGACCACGTTACCCTGTGCCGAACTGCCGGTCGCCGGCGTCGCCCAGGCCAGGGACAATGTAGCCGATGTCATTGAGCCGCTCATCGACGTGGGCGACGTGAATGGGAACGTCCGGGTGCGCTCCTTGCAGGCGGGCGATGCCCTCCGGCGCGGCCAGGATGCCGACGAACTTGATGCGCTCCGCGCCCCAGCGCTTGAGGATGTCCACCGTGGCCACGGCCGAGCCGCCCGTGGCCAGCATCGGATCGAGCACCAGGCAGACCTGCACCGTGGGCATGGTCGGCAGCTTGTTGTAGTAGGACACCGGCTTCAGCGTGCGCTCGTCGCGATAGAGGCCGATGTGCCAGACCTCCGCGCCGGGCATCATCTCCCAGATGCCCTCGACCATGCCCAGCCCGGCGCGGAGCACGGGCACCAGGCCGACCTTGTGCAGCAGTTCAACGCCGTCGGCGCGGCCCATGGGCGTGTCCACCGTTCGCGGCTGCGTCGTCAGATCGGTGGTGGCTTCATAGCAGAGGAGCAGGGAAATTTCGCGGATGAGTTCGCGAAACTTCTTAGGCTTCGTTGTGCTGTCGCGCATCAGCGTCAGCTTGTGCTTGACGAGGGGGTGATGTGACTCAAAGACCATAGGGGACAGACTCCGTTGATTTGTCCCATTGTAACCAACTCCCGCCGAATTCGCAGCTTGTGCGTGGGCCATTCAGGGTCATTGCCAGGCCATAAAGACACCTCACGCCAAGATCGCCAAGAAGGCAAAGGCGCAAACAAGCCGCTTCTTGGCGTCCTTAGCTTCCTTCGCGTCCTTTGCGTGAGGTCTTCTGCCAACTCGGCAATTAGCCCGGCCGTGCCGTTTCGCCCGCGCCCCCAGATCGCGTATAATCCCCGCACCATGACCAGCCAATCGCACCCGCCGGAGCGGGCTATCGCCCCACAGCAGCAGGCCGACGATGTCGGGCTGGACACCATGCTGCGGCCGCAACGCCTGACCCAGTTTACCGGTCAGGATCGACTCAAGGACAATTTGCGTATCCTCATCGAGGCCGCCCGCGCCCGCGGCGAGACACTCGATCACGTCCTCTTCCACGGCCCGCCCGGCCTGGGCAAAACGACCCTGGCCCAGGTCGTGGCCAACGAGATGAACGCCAACATCCGTCACACCGCCGGCCCGGCCATTGAGCACTCTGGCGACCTGGCGGCCATCCTGTCCAACATGCGCACCGGCGACATCCTGTTCATCGATGAAGTCCACCGCCTCAGCCGCCCGGTGGAGGAGATCCTCTACCCGGCGATGGAG
>DAOSMQ010000032.1:0-11159 GCA_035372725.1 Promineifilum sp. (SeqCode) | reverse complement strand
TTGCGCCGGCAGACGGTGACACCCCGGTCGGCCAAGCCGCGCCCTTCGAGGACGCCGGCACGGTCATCGGCTCCGGCCCCTACAGCGGCCTGCCCTCGGCCGAAGCGGCGGCGCGCATCGCCGCCGACCTGGCCACCCGCGGGTTGGGCGGGGCCACGGTCAGCTATCGCCTGCACGATTGGCTGATCTCCCGCCAGCGCTACTGGGGCGCGCCTATTCCCATTGTCTACTGCGACGCCTGCGGCATCGTGCCCGTGCCCGAGGCACAGCTGCCCGTGCGGCTGCCCGACGACCTGCCACGGCCGACGGGCGACGGCCGCTCGCCGCTGGCCGGCATCGAGACGTGGGTCAACACGACCTGCCCGCAGTGCGGCGGCCCCGCCCGGCGCGAGACCGACACAATGGACGGCTTTGCTTGCTCGTCGTGGTACTTCCTGCGCTACGCCAGCCCCCACGAGACGGCGCGGCCGTTCGACCCCGCCGCCGTGGCCGCCTGGCTGCCGGTCGATGTCTACGTCGGCGGCGCGGAGCATGCCGTCATGCACCTGCTGTATGCCCGCTTCTGGACAAAGGTCTTCCATGACGCCGGGCTGATCGACTTCGACGAGCCATTCACGCAGTTGCGCAACCAGGGCATGCTGCTGTCGCCGCAGGATGGGCAGAAGATGTCCAAGTCGCGCGGCAACGTCGTCACGCCCGACGAGGTCGTGGCCGCCCACGGGGCCGACGCGCTGCGGGCCTACGTGCTGTTCCTGGGGCCGTTCGACGCCAACGCCCTGTGGGACGACCGCGGCATCGTCGGCGTCGATCGCTTCCTGGAGCGTTACTGGCGGCTGGCCCACGAGTTCGCCACGCTGCCCGACGGCCCGTTCAACGTCGCCTTCGAGCGCGCCCGCCATGTCGTCATCAGCCGCGTCACGGCCGACATGGAGCGCTTCCGCTTCAATACCGCCGTGGCCGCGCTGATGGAGTATACCAACACGCTGTTCGCCGCGCGCCAGCAGCCGGTCGCCGCCGCGCAGTGGCGCACGGCCATCCGCTCACTGACACTGCTGCTGGCTCCCATCGCCCCGTTCATTACCGAGGAGGTCTGGCGCGAGGTGTTGGGCGAGCTGGAGTCGGTTCATCGGGCAGCGTGGCCGGCCTGGGATGAGGCCATGACCGTCGAGGAGCAGGTGACGGTCGTCGTCCAGGTCAATGGCAAGCTGCGCGACCGGCTGACGGCCGCGGCCGACAGCGACGCCGCCGCTCTGCGGGCCATGGCTCTGGCCAACGACCGCGTGCGGGCGGCCATTGACGGCCGCGCGGTGCGCGATGTCATCGTCGTCGGGCGGCTGGTGAATGTAGTGACAACATAAAGGGCGGGTTCGCACCCGCCCGATGATGACGCGCCGGCTGTGGGGGCTGGGCTACAAGGCCCTTCCCCCACAAACCGCTAGGGGATACACAGATTCGTGCCCCAGTAGATCAGATTCAGGTTGAAGATGCCATTGGCTCGGGCGATGGCGAACGGGTCAACGCCATACCAGCGGCTGATTTGCAGCAGCGTCTGGCCCGGCGTCACATAGTGCCACGCGCGGCAGATCGGTTGTGGCAGTGGCTGGGGCGTCGGTGGGGGCAGAGGCGGCGGCGGCGTCACCACGCCAAGCGGGACGAAGATCACCTGCCCCGGATAGATGCGGTTCGGATTGGTGATCTGCGGATTGGCCCACAGGATATTCTGAACCGTGGTGCCATAATTACGGGCGATCAACGCCAGAAACTCGCCCGGTTGGACAATGTGGTTTACGCCCGCACCCTGCGCCTCCGCCGGCCGCGCGGCCACGAAGAACAGAGACAGGAGCACCACCAGGGCCGCCAGGAAGACCAGACGGCCGACCGACTTCTCTCTAGACACTACCCAACTCATTGTACCCTCCAGACTAAACCGATTAGAGAAAAGCCCACCGGGAAGTCGCGCATGGGTGCTAGACGCGGGTCAGATATTCACGCGTCTCGGTATTGACGCGAATCCGGTCGCCCACCTGGACAAACAGCGGCGTCTTCACCCGCAGGCCCGTCTCCGTGACAACCTCTTTGGTCGCGCCCGTGGCTGTGTCGCCCGCCAGGGCATTCTCCGCCTCGACCACGTCGAACTCCATTGTCTTGGGAAGCTCGTAGTCGATGACTTCGCCTTCATAGGACAGAAGCTCCAGCTCCATGTTGTCGCGCAGGAAAGCCTTGTCGTCTTCCAGCACGCTGTGGCCGACCTGCCGCTGCTCGTAGGTGGCCTGATCCATGAAGACATAGAAGCTACCGTCGTCGTAGAGGTACTGGTAAGTGCTCTTGTCGAGACGGACATCTTCCACGCGGTCGCCGGAGCTAAAGGTGACCTCGCGATTTGTGCCCGTGCGCAAGTCGCGGACGCGGACGCGGATTGTCGCCTTGCCGCGGCCAGGCTTGCTGTGGGAATACTCGTTTACTTTCAGAAGCGCGCCGTCGTGGACAAATGTCACCCCACGGCGCAGCTGATTGACGTCGATCATCGCTGCAATTCTACTCCTAACGCACAAGACATAATGTCAATTACCTCACAGTGTACCATAGGTTCGCCTTACCGTGCAACGGATCAGGCGCGCGCGGCAGCGGAAAGCGACGGCACTTTCCTTTGGCCATGCGCGTGCTACAATGACGCTGAGGTGCGCCGGTATGTCTGATGCGTATGTCAGTACCCAGTTACTGTGCCAGCAATGCTCGGCCCCGTTGTCGGTGGAGTTGGGGGCCAAGTTCGTCACCTGCGAGTTCTGCAACACGGTTAACTTTGTCGATAAGAGCCAGACCGTGTTGCACTACACCGTCACGCCGACGCTGGACGAACCAGGGGCCGCGGCTGCTCTGCGCCGCTGGATGGCCGGCAATCAGACCGTCAAGGGACTGGATCAGGCCGCGCAAATCGAGTCGCAGACCTACCAGCTATTTCCTCTCTGGCAGGTGCGCACCGTCCGCGACGACAAGGAGAAGGTCGTCTTCAAGCCCGCCGCGGCGCTATCGATCGTCGAATTGGGCAAGCTGAGCGTGCCGGCGTCAGACCTGGCTCCCTATGACGACACCCTCGATGCCGTGGCTGTGAAGCCGACCGTGCCGGTGACGGCCGTGCATAGCTGGCTGGCCAGCAATGAGGGCATCGCCGCCGGCACGATTGAGGAGTTGTCGCTTGTTCACGTGCCCATCTACCAGTTCAAGTACCGCTACAAGGATCAGTCCTACACCGCCCTGGTTGATGCTGCCGCCGGGGAGGTTTTCACCGCCATCTACCCGGAGAAGTTCGAGTTGCCCTACGTCTCCATTGGCGGCTTCGGTTGCCTGGCCTACTTCCTGGCCGCGCTCATTCCCATTATCACCCTGGCCGTGACCAACAGCGACATTGGCCTGTTGCTGGGCATTCTCATCTATCTCGGCGTGGCCGTCGTTCTGGCCATTCCCATCTTCATGGTCGCCGCTTCGATTTCGCGTCGCTTTTGAGCGCTTGAGGACTGCCCATGACGACTGAACCCACTCCTGCTTCCCCTGCGCCGGTTTCCACCGGGCCGCGCGGCCGTGTTCCGGAGCGCTCGCAGGGCCTTGTCTGCCCCAATTGCAGCGGCACGGTGCCTGTGGCCGAAGGCGCGCGCATCGTTCAGTGCCCCTACTGTAACCTCCACTCGCTGGTGCAGGGCGAGCGCGGCGTGCGCCGCTGGCAAGTGCCGCGCCAGGTCGACCGGGCGCGCGCCGAGGCCGGCGTGCGCGGCTTCCTGTCGGGCATGCGCAAAGCCCGCGACCTGAGCCGCGCGGCGTCGATTGACGAACTGATGCTGACCTATCTGCCCTTCTGGCGCGTCGAGGCTACCGTGGCCGGCTGGCTCTTCGGCCGCGTGCGCAAGGATAAGGACGAGACCAAGCCCGACGAGCACGAGGTCTTCGAGCTGATGAACTGGAACGACGCCGCCGTCGATGTCTCCGAGTTCGGCGTTCACCACATCGTCGTCTCGCGGGCCGAATTGCAGCCGTTCGAGAGCCAGAACATCCACGCCGAGGCGATGGTCTTCGAGCCGACGGAATCGCGCACCGACGCGCTGGACGAGGCGCGCGGCTACTTCCTGGGCCGGGCGCGCAGCGCCGCCAGCCAGCGGTCAACCAGCTATGAGAATGTACAACTGTTGCGGCCGGAGTTCGCGCTGGTTTACTACCCGGTCTGGATCGGCCGCTATTCCTACCGCAGCCGCACCTACCAGGTCGTCATCGACGGCGTCAGCGGGCGGGTGATGTATGGCAAAGCGCCTGGCAACGTCCTCTACCGGGCCATGGCCCTGGTCGTCGGGCTGGCCGCCGGCAATCTCGTCCTGGTCAACGGCACAATGCTGGCCGCCCGCGCCTCGTCCGATGACAATAGCCTGGGCCTGCTGCTGTTGCCTATCGTCGTCGGCATCGGTCTGATCCTCAACGGCTACCGCCAGTTCCGCTACGGCGAGGAGGTTGAGGATCGGCCCAAAGAGTTCCAGAAGGCGGGCAGCGGGGGCGGCCTGCTGGGTTCGTTCCTGCCAACAACGGGCAACCTCTCGGAGATGATGAAGACCGGCCAGAGCGTCCTGGTTGACCTGGAGAAGATCAGCCGCGAGGCGCGCCGCGATCGATGAGCCATGAAACTTTTACTGCTTCGCTGTCCCAAGTGCAATCAGGCCCTGTCCCCCGGCCAGGATGACAGGGTCATCCAGTGCCCCAACTGCCACGAGGCCGTCAGCCTGGACGAGGGCGGCCTGCGGCTGCTGCCGGTGCAGTACGTCACGCCCATCCAGCCGCGGCCGGAAGCGTGGCTGCCGTTCTGGGTCTATCGCGGCGAGGTGACCATCCAGGTGCGCGAGACGCAGGGCGGCCGCTCGGCCGAGGACGAGGCGCGCGCCTTCTGGGCTAAGACGCGCTTCGTCTATATCCCTGCCTGGTCGTGCGAACTGGCCGAGGCGCGCGCGCTGGCCACTGACCTGCTGCAGAAGCAGCCGCTGCTGATGGCCGTCTCGCCGCCGGAGGGGGCCACGTTTCCGCCCGTCGCCCTCGCCCCAGAGGACGGCCGCAAGCTGGTGGAACTGGTCATTGTCAGCATTGAGGCCGGGCGGCGCGACTGGATGGAGCGCCTCAAGTATGACCTGCGGCTCGACAGCGAGGCGCTCTGGCTGCTGCCAGCGCGGCGCGACGGCGACGGCTGGGCGTTGCTGATCAAGGGCCTCTAAGCCGTTACACCCACATCATACATCCTTCACACTTTCTAAACACTGCCCGCTTATTCTTAGGCTGAGCGGGCACAAGGAGTAGCCATGAACAAGCAGCGCATTCACACCGACGACGCTCCGGCGGCAGTCGGCCCCTATTCGCAGGCCATCCGGGCCGGTAACTTCCTGTTCACGGCCGGGCAGGTCGCCCTCGACCCGGCCGCGGGCGACCTGGTGGGCAGCGACGTCGCCGCGCAGACCGAGCAGGTGCTACGCAACCTGCGCGCCGTGCTGGCCGCCGCGGGTGCCGACTTCGCCCACGTGGTCAAAACAACCGTCTTCCTACAGAGCATGAGCGACTTCGCGGCCATGAATGCCGTCTACGCTCGCCACTTCCCGGAGCCGTTCCCCGCCCGTTCCACGGTCGAGGTAGGCGCGCTGCCCAAGGGCGGCCTGGTCGAGATCGAGTGCGTGGCACTCCTTGCCGACTGAGTGCGCGATGGCCGAGACGATCCTGATTGCCGACGACGAGGCCAGCATCCGCGACCTGGCCCGGCTCTACCTGGAAAGGGAGGGCTTTCGCGTGCGCATGGCCGTCGACGGCGCGGCGGCGCTGGATGAGGTGCGGCGCGATCCGCCGGCACTGCTCATCCTTGATCTGATGATGCCGCGCATGGACGGCTGGGAGGTCTGCCGTCGTGTCCGCGCTGAGAGCAATTTGCCCATCTTGATGCTGACCGCGCGCGATCAGGCCATCGACAAGATCGTCGGCCTGGAGATGGGCGCCGACGACTATCTGACCAAGCCATTTGAGCCACGCGAGCTGGTGGCCCGCGTGCGCGCCATCCTGCGGCGCACGACGGTCGATAAGCCGGCCTCCGATCGGCCGCGCCACCTCGGCCGCGTCACCATCGACCCCGGCAGCCGCGAGGTGCTGCTCGATGAGACGCCCATCTTCCTGCGTGCCAGAGAGTTCGACCTGCTACTGATGCTGGCCGACCACACCAACCAGGTGCTGTCGCGCGACCAATTGCTCGACCTCGTCTGGGGCTACGAGTACCACGGCCAGACGCGCACTGTTGATGTCCACGTGGCCCATCTGCGCGACCGGCTGGAGGGCAGCGGCGTGGAGATCGAGACGGTTTGGGGGCGGGGCTACAAGCTGAGCGTCGTGGAGGCCGGCCCGGCGACATGACCACGACCATTTCGCTGCTGCGCCACGGTCTGGTAGAGAACCCGGACGCGGTCTACTATGGCCGCCTGCCCCACTTTGGCCTGGCCGAGCGAGGGCGCGCCCAGGCCACAGCCGCCGGGCGCTACCTGGCCGGCACGGAGGTCAGCGCCCTCTACCACAGCCCCATGCTGCGCGCCCGCCAGACGGCCGAACTGGTGGCCGCGCAACTGGCCGCGCCCGTGCCGCTGCTCCCCTGTGACCTGCTGACCGAGATTCACTCCCCCTACGATGGCGAGACTATCGCCGTGATGGAGCAACGCCACTGGGACTTCTACGGCGAGATAGAACCGCCCTACGAGACGCCGGCCGACATCCTGGCACGGATACTGGCCTTCTTTGCCCACGCGCGGGCCGAGCGCCCCGGCCAACACGTCGTCGGCGTCAGCCACGGCGATCCGATCGCCTTCGCCATCCTGTGGGCCTTCGGCCGGCCGGCCACGAGCGCGGCCAAGCGCGAACTGAGCGAATGTGGCGTCGATGACCTCTACCCCGCGCCGGCGTCCATCTCTACCTTCCGCTTCGACGAGGCCGGCGCGCTGGTAGAGTACGGCTACTACTGCCCGCACGACGATAAGTAAGGCCGCCGATGGGTCATATTACGGTTGTCAACCATTGGCAAGGTATGTAACATGACAGCAGGTTCAACGGCGGCGAGCCGTCCTATGAAGGCGTCGCCGCCGTCAAGCGCGAGCTAATTGTGGCTCGTCTTAGTCCTGGAGGAAAGAATGAACGTCCGTAAGTTTTCCCTTCTATTGGTAGTGGCAGCATTCCTGATGCTTGCCCTGGCCGCCTGTGGCGGTGGCGCCGCCGAAGTCACGCCGACGGAAGCGCCCGCTGTCGAGGAGCCAACCACCGCGGCTGAGGAGCCGACTGCGGCCGTCGCAGAGCCGGCCGCCGGCGATCTGGGCACGGCCGAGAATCCCATCATCATGTCCTTCGTCCCCTCGGGCGACACCCAGGACATCATCGCCAGCGGCGACACCCTGGCGCAGATGCTCACTGACGCCACCGGCCTGACGGTCCAGTCCACCGTCGGCACGGACTTCTCGTCTGTGCGCGAGGCCATGTGCGCCGGTCAGGCCCAGATCGGCTGGCTGAACACGTTCAACTACGTCATGGCCGCCGAGCAGTGCGGCGTCGATGCCGCCCTGGTGACGTCCCGCTTTGGGGCGACGACCTACGCCGGCCAGATCATCGTCCGCGCCGATAGTGGCATCAAGACGCTGCAAGACCTGAAGGGCAAGGTCATGTGCTGGGTTGACCCGGCCTCGACCTCCGGCTACATCATCCCGCGCATCATGCTGGCCGCCGAGGGCATCGACCCCGACACCGACTTCGCCGAGACCATCGAGGCGGGTTCGCACAACAACGTCGTCACCCAGGTCTACAACGGCGACTGCGACGCCGGCGCGACCTTCTCCGACGCCCGCACGGGCATCGAAGAGGAGTTCCCGGATGTGCTGGAGAAGGTTGTCGTCCTGGCCAACACCAGCGACATCCCCAACGACAGCGTGGCCTTCATTGCCGACTTCCCCGCGGCTATGCGCGAGCAGATCGTCACCGCCCTGCTCGACATCGCCGGCACGCCGGAGGGGCAGGAAGCGCTGAACACCCTCTACAACATTGAGGGGCTACAAGCGTCCAGCGACGCCTTCTATGACACCTTCCGCGCTGACCTGAGCCGCGCGGGCCTCAACATCGAGGAGTTGGCCCAGTAGCCACTGCTGTGTAGCTGACCCAAGCGGCCACGGACCGGGACGCTGGTCCGTGGCCGCTTCGTGGCCGCTTCGCGAACGAAGGAGAAGCCGTGCTCGAGATTCAGAACCTGACCAAGGTCTTCCCCGATGGAACGGTGGCCCTGAAGGAGGTCAGCTTTCGCGTCGAGGACGGCGAGTTCCTGGCCATCATCGGCCTGTCCGGCTCGGGCAAATCGACGCTGCTACGCTGCATCAACCGGCTGATCGAGCCGACGGCCGGCGCGGTTATCTGGAACGGCCAGAATATCACCGCCGCCAACACGTCGGAACTGCGCGAGATTCGCCGGCAGATCGCCATGGTCTTCCAGCACTTTAACCTGGTCAAGCGCAGCAGCGTGACCACCAACGTGCTGACCGGGCGGCTGGGCTACGTCAATCCCTTCTGGAGCCTGCTCGGCCGCTTCTCGGCCGAGGATCGCCAGCGCGCGCGGGCGGCGCTGGCCCGCGTGGGCATTGAGGACAAGGCCGACAACCGCGCCGACCAGCTCTCCGGTGGCCAGCAGCAGCGCGTCGGCATTGCCCGCGCCCTGATGCAGGAGCCGAAGCTGCTGTTGGCCGACGAGCCGGTGGCCAGCCTCGACCCGGTGCTGTCGCACTCCATCCTGCGCTATCTGGAACTTCTCAATCAACAAGACGACATCACCGTCCTGTGCAGCTTGCACTTTCTGGACCTCGTACATCGCTATGCCACGCGCGTCGTGGGCCTGAAAGCGGGCGAACTCGTCTTCGATGGCCTGCCATCGGAGCTGACGCCGGCGAAGTTCAAAGAAGTCTATGGCGAAGAGGCGGAAATGGTGTCGGTAACGCCGCAGAATGCCTCCTGAACGACACTCCGCCAATCCCTGGTTGCCCGCCCTGCTCTCGCTCATCATCCCGGGCAGCGGCCAATTCCTCCTGCGCGAACGCTCACGGGGCATCACCCTCTTCCTGACCTTCCTGGCCCTGTTGGGTCTGGTGCTGTGGACAAGAACCTACGCCCTGCTGGCCCCCCTGGCGCTGTTGCTCCTCTGGATCGCCCGCGACGCCTACCAGCTCGCGCGGGGCAAGCAGCCGCGTTGGGGCGCCGCCCTGCTGCTCATCGGCCTGGTACTCTATGGCGCGGCCACGTTCATCACTGAAGTGCGGCCGACGCGGCTGATCACCGGCCTGCCCAACGTCCAACCCTACCTGCGCTCGCTGCTCAACCCAGAGCTATTTGAGTACCCGACCGAAGACCTGGCCGGCGTCGCCCCGATCATGGTGCCCTGCGTCGATCCGCTGCCAGAGCCAAACCGCGAAGCGACTGTCTCGCCGCGCATTATCACCCTGCCCTGCACCGAGGTGGGCGACGTGCTGGCGATCAGCGGCGAGGGCTTCCAGCCGAACGCCGCCGGGCAGGTTCAGTGGGTCGATCCGCTGGGCAGCCCTCGGCGGGCAACGCTCAACGGCCAAGTCGTGACCTTTGTTGCCGACGACGACGGCCGCTTCACAGCCACACTGGTCGTGCCCCAGGCCGTGCCCCTGACGGCCCAACCCGACCCCGGTCAGACATTGACCCACGCTGTCCGCGCGGTGCAGGCCATCCCTACCGGCGGGCTACAGCCGACGCAGACACTATCGCTGGTCATCGAGAAGATCGGCGAGACGCTGGCCCTGGCCTTCCTGTCCACGGTGATGGGCGTCCTCTTCGCCGTGCCGGTCAGCTTCCTGGCGGCACGCAATCTAATGGGCGCTAACCGCTTCACCCTGGCCGTCTACTACGTCGTCCGCACGCTGCTCAACATCATCCGCTCCATCGAGACGCTGATGTGGGCCATCGTCTTCGCCGTCTGGGTCGGTCTGGGGCCGTTCGCGGGCACGCTGGCGCTGTGGTTCCACACCGTCGCCGCCCTGGCCAAGCTCTACTCTGAATCCATCGAGAGCATCGATCCCGGCCCCATTGAGGCCGTGCGGGCCACGGGGGCCAGTTGGGCGCAGATGGTCGTCTACGCCGTGCTGCCCCAGATTCTGCCGACGTTTACGTCGTTCACCCTCTACCGCTTCGACATCAACGTGCGCCTCTCGACCGTCATCGGTCTGGTCAGCGACGCCGGCCTGGGCTTTCTGGTCATCCAGTGGGTGCGGCTCAATCGCTTCTCGGCCATGGCCACGGCCATCCTCGCCATCATCCTCGTCGTGGCCACGCTGGACTTTGTGTCCGGCTGGCTGCGCGAACGCATCATCGCCGGCCGGCCGATCATCAGCAGCCGGAACCCGGCTGTGCGCAGCGCCCTGCGTCTGCTCATCGTCGCCGGCTTTGTGGCCGCCTTCGCCTGGTCGTGGCGCGTCGCCCAGATCGAGCCGGTGGAGTTGATCCGTGGCGCGCCAAAAGGGCTGGCGTTAGCCCGCGAGTTTGCCGTGCCGGAAGTCTTCACCCAGCCGACGACGACCCAGGCCATCAGCGCGCCCCTGCCTGTGCCCTGCGACGCGGTAGACCCCGGCGAGCCGGCCGACGAGGGCATCAGTCTCTCAGTCGCGTGCGGCGACCCCGGCGAACCGCTGATCATCACCGGTAGCGGCCTGCCGCCCAACCGGCAGGTGTCGGTGCGCTGGGTGCTGCCCGACGGAGCCTTCCTGCGCGTCCGCGCCGGCTGCTGCACAACGACGCCGGAAGGCACGCTGACGGTGGAGACGACGATCAATCCCGTCGTCGCCTTCCAGGAGGGACAGCCGGCCGCCAGTCGTGTGGAGATCACCTATGAGGACGTGGCCGGCCGCCGGCAACTCAGCGACACCGTGCGCACTGTCTTCAACCTGTCCATCCTGACCCTGCTCATGGCCCTCGTGGCCACGACGCTGGGCGCGCTGTTCGCCATCCCGCTCAGCTTTCTGGCGGCGCGCAACATCATGGGCAACAGCCCGCTGGGCAAGACGATCTACTATGGCCTGCGGACGATCTTCAACGTCACCCGCTCGGTCGAGCCGCTCATC